>NZ_JBHYGR010000028.1:81879-88800 GCF_042738155.1 Kitasatospora sp. NPDC059088
GGGGGGGGCCGGGGGGGCCCGGCGCGGGGGCCGACCCCCCGCCCCCCCCCCGGCGGGGGGCCCCCGCCCGCGATCCGCGTGCCGGGCCCCTGGCCGTTCGTCACACCGCCGCGCTACATCCAGACGAACGGCTGCCCCGCCGCGTAGGACAGCGCGCGGGTGGCCTCGTCCAGGTTCGGTTCGCCGCTGCCGGTGGAGGTCGGCGTCGGGCCGGTCGCGCCGGGGGTGCCGGTGGCACCGGGGGCGGTGGTGCCGGCCGGGCGGGAGCTGGTGACGGTCACGTAGTGCCCGACCGCCTCGATCCGGGCCTCGCTGCCGGGCTTGCCGCCGCCGGACTGCGCGGGCGCGATGTTGGTGTCGGCGAGGATGAAGGCGACCGCGCCGGGCTTGGAGCGCAGGGCGTCGGCGGCCTTGGCGGCGGTGGACGGGTCGGCGAAGCGCAGCAGGGTGACGCTGGAGAGCACCGGGCGGTCGACACCGGTGAAGCTGACCGTCAGATAGGCCTGGCAGCTGCTGTCCTTGAGCAGCTCCTGGGTGCGGTCCTGGAGCACCTCGCCGCAGTTCTCGCCCTGCCGGATGCCGTTGCGCCGGGCCTTGTAGCCGATCGCGTCGACGGTCCGCTGGGTGGGGAACAGGTTGTCGGCGTTGAGGCCCTCGGGGTCGGTGGTGGGCGGCGGGGAGCCGACGACGGGGGGCGTGCGGGCGGAGTCCGCCTTGGACGGGCCCAGGCCGGGTATGTAGTCGCCGGGCGTGGGGCGGGTGATGACCCAACCGCCGGCCACGACCACACCGATCACGACGACCCAGCCGACCGCCCGGCGGCCGGTCAGCCGCGGGCCGCGCCTGCGGGCCGCCGCCGTGGCGCCCGCGGTACCCCCGGTCCCTCCGGCGCCCCCGCCGGTCCGCTGTCCTGCCCGGCCGTCCTGGCCCTCTCCCGGAGTCGGGGTGCGCTCCCCCTGCGTGGTCATGGCGCAGATTCTAAGCATCCGCCGAGTGGCCCTGGTCACTGGGTCGGGCGCTTGTCGATCTTCGCCCGCCCCGCCTCCGACCTACCCGCCGGTAACCGTCCGCCGACGCCGCCGTCAAGCGCGTGACCAGCGCCGACGCCGTGAGCTTCGACACTGTGGCAATCGGCACATCCTTCCGGGGATCTTCTGGTGGGTTTGCTCTGGCGCCATTCGAGCGCCAGCAGGCAGGATCGGCCCCATGGATCTGCTCGATACCCTCACCGCCAAGGGCCTGCGCGGCGAAGTCCCGACCCGCGAGGAGGCCCTGGCCGTCCTCGCCACCACCGACGACGAGCTGCTCGACGTGGTCGCCGCGGCCGGCAAGGTGCGCCGCCGCTGGTTCGGCCGCCGGGTCAAGCTCAACTACCTGGTGAACCTCAAGAGCGGGCTCTGCCCCGAGGACTGCTCCTACTGCTCGCAGCGGCTCGGGTCCAAGGCCGAGATCCTCAAGTACACCTGGCTCAAGCCGGACCAGGCCGCCGACGCCGCCCGCGCCGGGGTGGCCGGCGGCGCCAAGCGGGTCTGCCTGGTCGCCAGCGGCCGCGGCCCGACGGACCGTGACATCGACCGGGTCACCGACACCATGGCCGCCATCAAGGACGCCGACCCCGAGGTCGAGATCTGCGTCTGCCTCGGCCTGCTGTCCGACAACCAGGCCGAGCGGCTCAAGGCGGCCGGTGCCGACGCCTACAACCACAACCTCAACACCTCCGAGAACACCTACGGGGCCATCACCAAGACCCACACCTACGCGGACCGGGTCGACACGGTGCAGAAGGCGCACGGCGCCGGCCTGTCCGCCTGCTCCGGCCTGATCGCCGGCATGGGCGAGACCGACGAGGACCTGGTCGACGTCGTGTTCGCGCTGCGCGAGCTCGGCTCGGACTCCGTCCCGGTCAACTTCCTGATCCCCTTCGAGGGCACCCCGCTCGCCAAGGAGTGGAACCTCACCCCGCAGCGCTGCCTGCGCATCCTGGCGATGGTCCGCTTCGTCAACCCCGACACCGAGGTGCGGATCGCCGGCGGCCGCGAGGTCCACCTGCGCACCATGCAGCCGCTCGGCCTGCACATCGCCAACTCGATCTTCCTCGGCGACTACCTGACCAGCGAGGGCCAGGCCGGGCAGACCGACCTCGACATGATCAAGGACGCGGGCTTCGAGGTCGAGGGCGCCGGCGAGGCCACCCTGCCCCGCCACCGCGCCGACGTGGCCGCCGCCGCTGCCACCGGCTCCGGTTGCGGCACCGCGGCCTCGGCCTGCGGCAGCGGCTGCGGGCCCTGCGGCGGGCACGAGCACGCGCCACTCGCCGGGACCGCCTCGGCCCCGGCCCCGGCCTCGGAGGGCGCGGACGGCGCGAACAGCGCGAACGGCGAGCTGCGCGACGACCTGGTCAAGGTCCGCCGCCGCGGCGCCGGCACCGAACTCGCGCCCAACGCCTGACCCGCCCGACCCGCCTGACCCTCCAGCACCCTCCGGAGAGACCCACCATGTCCCAGCTGTCCGCGGACACGCTGCTCGCCCTCGACCGGGCGCACGTCTGGCACCCGTACGGGCCGATGCCCGGCACGGCCACCCCGTACGTGGTCGAATCCGCCGCGGGCGTCCGCCTGCGCCTGGCGGAGCCCGTCGCGGGCGGGCGGCGCGAACTGGTCGACGGCATGTCCTCCTGGTGGGCGGCGATCCACGGCTACCGCCACCCGGTGCTGGACGAGGCGGTGCGCGAGCAGCTGGGGCGGATGAGCCATGTGATGTTCGGCGGGCTCACCCACGAGCCCGCCGTCCGGCTGGCCGCCCGCCTGGTCGAGATCACCCCGGAGCCGCTCCAGCACGTCTTCCTCGCCGACTCCGGCTCGGTCGCGGTCGAGGTCGCGATGAAGATGTGCCTCCAGTACTGGCAGTCCACCGGCCGGCCCGGGAAGCGCCGACTGCTGACCTGGCGCGGCGGCTACCACGGCGACACCTTCCACCCCATGTCGGTCTGCGACCCCGACGGCGGGATGCACCACCTGTGGGGCGGGGTGCTGCCCGGGCAGCTCTTCGCCCCCCAGCCGCCGGCCGGCTTCGACGCCCCGCTCGACCCCGGATACGCGGCGGAGTTCGAGGAGTTGATGGCCCGTCACGCCGACGAGCTGGCCGCCGTCATCGTCGAACCGGTGGTCCAGGGCGCGGGCGGCATGCAGTTCCACTCCCCCGCCTACCTGCGGATGCTGCGCGAACTCTGCGACCGGTACGGCGTCCTGCTGGTCTTCGACGAGATCGCCACCGGCTTCGGCCGCAGCGGCACCCTGTTCGCCGCCGACCACGCGGGCGTCTCCCCGGACGTGATGTGCCTCGGCAAGGCGCTCACCGGCGGCTACCTCACGCTGGCCGCCGCCCTGTGCACCGGCGAGATCGCCGACGGCATCAGCCGCGGCGAGATGCCCGTCCTCGCCCACGGCCCGACCTTCATGGGCAACCCGCTGGCCTGCGCGGCCGCCAACGCCTCGCTGGACCTGCTGCTCGGGCAGGACTGGGCGGTCGAGGTCAAGCGCATCGAGGGCGGGCTGCGGGACGGCCTCGCGGCGGCGGCCCAGGTGCCGGGCGTACGCGACGTACGGGTCCAAGGGGCCATCGGCGTCGTGCAGTTGGACCACCCGGTGGACGTCCCGGCGGCCACCGAGGCCGCCGCCCGGGCGGGCGTCTGGCTGCGCCCCTTCCGGGACCTGATCTACACCATGCCCCCCTATGTGACGGAGGACGAGGACGTGGCACGCATCGCTGCCGCCGTGACCGCCGCGGCGGTGGCCGGATGACCGCGCGCATCCTGTTCGTGACCGGCACCAACACGGACGTCGGCAAGACCGTCGCCACCGCGGCCCTCGCTTCGGCCGCCCTGCGCGGTGGCCGGAAGGTCGCCGTACTCAAGCCCGGACAGACCGGCGTCGCGCCGGGCGAGCCGGGCGACGCCGCCGAAGTGCGGCGCCTGGTGGGCGAACTGACGATCCGTGAGCTGGCGCGCTACCCCGAGCCGCTGGCCCCCGACACCGCCGCCCGGCGGGCCGGGATGCCCTACCTCTCCCCCGCCGAGGTGGTCGCCGAGGTCACCGACCTCGCCGCCACCCACGACCTGGTGCTGGTCGAGGGCGCGGGCGGCCTGCTCGTCCGCTACGACGACGAAGGCCGCACGCTCGCTGACCAGGCCCGGGCCGTCCGGGCGGCGGGCCTGGACGCCGAGGTGCTGCTGATCGCCTCCGCCGGCCTGGGCACCCTCAACATCGTCTCGCTCACGGCCGAGGCCCTGGCCGCCCGCGCACTCCCGCTCGCCGGCGTCGTCATCGGCTCCTGGCCCGCCGAGCCCGGCCTCGCCGAACGCTGCAACCTCGCCGACCTGCCCCGCTCGGCCGGCGCCCCGCTGCTCGGCGCCCTGCCCGAGCGGGCCGGTACGGCCGCGGACTTCGCGGCCCTCGCCGCCGCCTCCCTGGCCCCCGAGCTGGGCGGCCGCTGGAACGCGGAGCACTTCGCACACGTCCATCGGCCGGAACGGCCCTGACTTCGCCCGATGGAGTGATCCTGGTGCCCGAATTGCAGATCCGGGCACCGGATGCTCAATAGCGTTGCCCGCATGACAGACGGGCTGAGCATGGACGAGGCCCTCCGGGCCTTGGCCGCCCTGGAGGCGGCCTGGAAGGACGACGACGAGGCGCTGGTCGCCCTCGCGTCGGGCACGGCCGGGGAGCGGTCGCTGCCGGCGCTGGTCGCCGCGTACGGCGAGCACGCGATGGACACGCTGATGGCCCTGGCCTTCGGGCTGCGCTCCAGCATGAGCGACGAGGAGATCGCCGAACTCTCGGACGCCGTCAGCGCCAACATCGGCGCCCGGATGAGCGCCCTGCTCACCCAGACCCTCAAGGCCTGGGGCACCCTCACCCCCGCCGACGACCTCACCATCACCAAGGTCATCGCCCACACCGTCATCGACGCGATGCGGGCCGTGACGGAGGACCCCAACAAGACCGAGGTGCTGCCGCTGCTGGCGACCTTCCGCAACTACGCCCTCAACGGCGTCTGAGGAGCGGTCGGGGCCGTGACCCCGCCGAGCGGCGGCGCCCCCGTTCATCGGGCGAGGGCGGAACGTTCCTCGTACGGGCTGTGCATGGCGAGGTAGCGGATCTCCAGGTCCCGCTCCAGGTAGTCCATTCGGTGTTCCCAGAAGTCCCGGAGGTGCGGGAGGGCGAGGTGGGCGTCGAGGTCCTCCTTACTGCGCCAGGCCTCGTAGAAGACGAACACGCCCGGCTCGTCCCGGTCCTCGTGGAAGTGGTACTCGAGGCAGCCGGGTTCCCGACGGGTCGGCTCGACGAAGGAGAGCAGGAGCCGGCGCAGGTCCTCCGCGCGCTCGGGCTTGGGGCGGGCGGTGCCGACGAGGGTGAAGGGCTGGTCCACAGGGGTCTCCGATCCACAGGTATGACGTTCGTCGCACCTCCCGTACGGTAGGGCCGCAGCAAGGTACGATGCAAGCCGTACCTGGAGGTGGTCGCGATGCCCGACGACGAGGGACACCCCGCACCGGAGGAGATCGAGCTCGGCAAGGTGCTGAGCGCGCTGGCCGACCCGCTACGCCGCCGCGTGGTGCGGGAACTGGCCGCCGGACCCGACGGCGGGGCCCGCACCTGCAGTTCCTTCGAGCTGCCGGTCAGCAAGGCCACGGTCACCCACCACTTCCGGACCCTCCGCGAGGCCGGCCTCGTCCGCCAGGTCGACCGGGGCAACAGCCGGATGGCCACCCTCCGCCGGACCGACATCGAGCAACGCTTCCCCGGCCTGCTGGCCCTCCTCGCAGCGGAGGACGCGCCGGGCGCGTGACCGATCGCCGGGCGGGCTCGGGCCCGGGCCCGAGCCCGGGTCAGCGGCGCTGGGTGGCGGGGCCGAAGCAGGCGACCAGGAAGCACAGGACGGCGGCGACCGCGGCGACGACCGGGCCCGCCTGCATGGACGGGGCGAAGCCCCCACCGTCCTGGAGCACCTTGTGGAACTGCACCAGCGAGCCGACGGCGGCCCCGGCCACCCCCGCCGCCAGCAGCAACGACAGCCCCGCCAACCGGACTTCCCGCGCGAGCAGGCGCAGCACGGACAGGCCGACCAGCACCAGGCCGAGCCACTGCAAGGCGCCCATCCAGATGTCGGCGCCGTCGGTCAACTCCCCCACCCACCGCGGGCTGTTCAGCAGGTCGAAGCCGGACCACGACAGGTCACCGCTCTCCCCACTGTAGGAGGCCCACGGCAGCGCCAGCGAGCCCACGGCCCCACCCGCGAGCAGCAACACCGCCACAGCATTGGCCCGGGACCCACCGGGACGCGACCGAGGAGCATACGACGGCTGCGGAGGCACAGTCATGCCCCCGAGGATCCGCCAACCCCTGTGAACGGTCAAGGTGTTGAGCGCGAGCTTCGAGCAGCGCTCGAACTCGCAATGGACTTACGATGGGTTGCAGGTCCAGGCGCTCTCACGCGTGGACTCGCTCGCCCATCTCCGCAACGGCCGCAAGGAGTTGCACGCCATGATTCCCACCACGACCGTAAAGCCCTGCTCCTGGATGAAGTCCTCGTACAGCGACGGCGGCGGACAGTGCGTCGAGGTCGCTCCCGGCCTCCTGGGCGTCCTCCCCGTACGTGACAGCAAGGACCCCGACGGCCCGCAGCTCGCCTTCGGGACGGACGCCTGGGAATCCTTCATCTCCGGCATCAAGTCCGGCGAGTTCGGCTCCGTCTGATTCCGTCGTCCCATGAGGTGAAAGGTGGCCCGGGGGGTCCGACTTTGGGTGCGGGGGGGGGGGGGGGGGGGGTTTGCCCCGCCCGGGTGGGTGGGGGTGGCCCCCCCCCCCCCGCGGGGTTTAAAAAAAGTCCACCCCCCCCGCCGCCACATAAAAAAGTGTGTGG
>NZ_JBHYGR010000029.1:0-1677 GCF_042738155.1 Kitasatospora sp. NPDC059088
CGCGCGCCCGGGGGCGGGGCCACCCCCGGCGCCTCCCCCCCCCGCGCCAGACCGCCCCCGGACCGCCGCCCCGGCCCGGGCCGGTCAGTCCTGCGGCACCACCAGGGCCAGGGCGAGCCGCCGGTCGCCGGCGCTGCGCCCGGCCTCGACGGTGTGCACGCCGGTGTTGGTGCGCCAGGTCTGCGCGGCCGGGTCCCAGCTCTGCACGGCCCGCAGTGGGAGGGTGATCCGGGCGGTGGCCTGCTCGCCGGGCCCGGCCTCGACCACGGCGAAACCCGCCAGCTGGCGGTCCGGGCGGCTGCGGTCCGAGCCGTCGGTGGCGACGTACACCTGCACCACCTCGCGGCCGGGCCGCGCACCGGTGTTGCGGACCCGGACGGTCACCTCGGCGAGGGCCTCGGCGGAGCCGTCCGTCGGCCGCGCCTCGCCGGTCAGGCGCGCCTCCTCGGACTGCCGTGCCTCGCCGGTCAGGCGCGCCTCCAAGCCCTCGTAGGACCAGTCGGTGTAGCCGGTGCCGGAGCCGAACCAGTAGGCGGGGGCGGCACCGGAGCGGCGCTGCCAGGCCCGGTAGCCGATGAACAGGCCCTCGCTGTAGTCGAGTCGGCCGTCGGTCGGGGAGACCTCCCAGACCGGGCTGTCGGCCTCCTCGGCGGGCCACGTGGTGGGCAGTCGGCCGCCCGGTTCGACGGTGCCGAGCAGCACGTCGGCCAGCGCCTCGCCGGCCTGCTGGCCCGGGAACCAGGCGAGCAGCACCGCGGCGACCGACTCCCGCCAGGGCATCAGCACCGGGGCGCCGGAGTTGACCACCACCACGGTGCGCGGGTTGGCGGCCGCGACCCGGGCGACCAGCTCGTCCTGGCGGCCGGGAAGTCGCAGTCCGGCACGGTCCACGCCCTCGCTCTCCACCTCCTCGGTGGTGCCGACCACGACCACCGCGACCTCGGCCGCCCGGGCCGCCGCCACGGCGCGTTCGATCAGCTCCTCCGCGGAGGCGGTCGGGGCGGCGTGGCCGAGGGTGAAGGAGACCAGCCCGAAGCCGGCGAAGCCGGCCGCCTCCGGGAGGAAGTGGGTGAGCGTCACCTCGGCGGTGCCGGTGTCGGTGAGCTCCAGGTCGAAGCGCCGCTCCGGCGGGTTGAGGAAGGCAGCGGCCGGGTCCTCGCCGACGGGCAGCAGGACGTCGTCGAAGAGCACCGCGCCGTCCGCCTCCAGCCGGAAGCGGCCGACGCCGCGGACGGAGAGCTGGTGGCGCCCGGCGGGGCCGGCCGGGACGGTGGTGGTGACCCGGACCCGGGACAGCCCGCCGAAGGCCACGCCGCCGGGCAGGGTGCCGAGCCAGCGCACCTCGCCCTCCGGCAGGACGGCGGTGCCGAGCGCCGTGCCGTCCGCGTCGAGCAGTTCGGCGGTGCAGTCGGCGGCCAGCGGGGAGAGGTGGGTGCGGGGGTCGGAGCCCAGCTCGTACACCAGCTCGGCGCCGGGGCCGAGGGCGGCGCGCAGGCCGTCCAGCGGGCTGACCACCCGGGTCGGGAAGACCTGGGCGCTGCCGCCGCCCCCCTTCCCGCCCTCCGGGGGGGGCGGGCCGTTCACCGCGTGCCGGGGGGGCCCGGGGCGGCCGCGGGGGTTGCGGCCGCGGGTGGCGCCGCGCACGGAGGTGGGGGCGGCCCGCTGGGCGGCGGGCGC
>NZ_JBHYGR010000029.1:1687-16249 GCF_042738155.1 Kitasatospora sp. NPDC059088
CACCACCCCCCGCGCGGCGGGGGGGCCGGGGGGGGCGCGCGCGCGGACCCGGGGGTCGACCCCCGGGGCGGGCCTCCGCGGGGCGGCGCCCCCGCCCCGGCCCCGGCCGGGGGCGGCGGCAGCGCCGATCACCGCGAGCCGGGCCGGCGCCGGGGCGAGCGGCAGTATGCCGCCCTGGTTGCGCAGCAGCACGAAGGACCGGGCGGCCAGTTCGCGCACCAGCGCCTCGCCGTCCACGGGCGCGGGCAGCTGCTCGGCCGGGACGGCCGCCGGTGCGCCGGCCAGCAGGCCGACCCGGGCGGCCAGCCGCAGGACGCGGCGGGCCAGTCCGTCGACCACGGACCCGGGGACCAGGCCCTCGCGGACGGCCCGCACCAAGTGCTCGCCGTAGACGGTGGCCGGGCCGGGCATGGCGACGTCGAGGCCGCCGAGCGCGGCCCGGACGGTGTCCCGGGCGCCGGTCCAGTCCGAGACCAGGACCCCGTCGAAGCCCCACTCCTCGCGCAGGACCCGGTTGTTGAGCTCCTGGTGCTCGCTCATGGACGGGCCGTTGACGCCGTTGTAGGCGGCCATCAGGCCCCAGGGCCGGGCCTTGCGGACGATCGTCTCGAAGGGTGCCAGGTACAGCTCGCGCAGGGCGCGTTCGTCCACCCGGACGTCGACGGTGTAGCGCTCGGTCTCGGAGTCGTTGGCGACGAAGTGCTTCGGCGTGGTGCCGACCCCGCCTTCCTGGACGCCGGCCACCAGCGCGGCGCCGATCTCCCCGGTGAGCACCGGGTCCTCCGAGTAGCACTCGAAGTGGCGGCCGCCGCGCGGGCTGCGATGCAGGTTGACGGTCGGGGCGAGGACGACGTGGGCGCCCTTGCGGCGTGCCTCCTGGGCGAGCAGCCGGCCGGCCCGGCGGGCCAGCTCCGGGTCCCAGGTGGCGGCGAGCGCGGTGGGCGAGGGCAGGGCCACGGACGGGTCGTCCGGGGTCCACCGCTCGCCGCGCACGCCGGCCGGGCCGTCGGACCAGACCAGTCGGCCGAGGCCGATCCGCTCGTCGGCGGGCAGCGACCACATGTCGGCGCCGGCCAGCAGGGCGACCTTGCCGGGCAGGTCCAGCCGGGCCAGGGCGGTCTCGACGGCGGCTTCGCGGCGGGCGTCGGGGGTCATCGGGTTCTCCTTGCGGTCGGTCACGGGTCAGATCCAGCCGTCGAGCGCGGCCATGAAGCCGTCGAAGTCGTCCCGCTGCACGGTGTGGCCGGCGCCGGGCACGGTGCGGACCTCGAAGCCGCGCCCGCGCAGGGCCTCGGCGTCATCGGGGCCGACCAGGAAGCTGCCGTCGGCGAGCACCACCAGCGACTGCACGGCCGCGGCGGCGGGCAGGCCGGCCCGCCGGTCGGCCAGGCCGCGCGCGGTGTCCGGGTCCCAGACGGCGAGGGTGGCGAGTTCGACGTCGACGTCGGCCGCCTCCCAGCGGGGGTTGAGCGCGGTGATCTGCTCCCGGGTGGCGTCCCGGAAGGCGACGAACATCTCCGGGTCGACCTGTGCCTGGGCGAACTGCCAGGCCGGGTCGACGTACACGGCGCGAGTCGGCCTCAGCCGCTCGACCGCGCCGAGCAGGCTGAGGCCGCCGAGCGAGTGGCCGACGGCCAGCTCGATCCCGGCCGGGAGGGTCTCCACCAGGTCGTCGGCGTACGCCTCCAGCGGGTAGCGCTCGTGCGGGCTCGCGCCGGTGCCGCGCGGGCTGAGCCCGTGGCCGCGCTGGTCGACGGCGATGACCCGGTAGCCGTGTTCGGCGAGCGCCGGGCCGACCCGGCGCCAGCTGCGGTGGTCGGACATGATGCCGTGCACCAGTACGGCGATCCGGTCGCCGCTGCCCCACTCGTGGGTGCTCAACTTCATTGCTCTGCAACCTTTCCGGGGGGTGAGCAGCGTGTTCGGTGCCGCAGCGGTTGGTCATGGTTACACGTGTAACGGTTACTCGTGTAACCATAGGTTTAGCAGCAGGATCCGGCCACCGGCCAGAGCCTCGGCGTGAAAAGATGCGAACCGTTATGAACAGCAGCGACACTCCGGCCCCCGAGGCCCCCGCAGGCCGGCCGACCGCTCCCGGCGGGGCTCCGTCGGCTCACAGCGGCACCTCGTCCGCGCCCGCCGGCGGGCGGCCCGGTCTACGGCCCGACGGACGGCCCGCCGACGTACCGGCCGACGACGCACTGCCCGCCGACGTCGGTGGCGCGCCGACCAGCGCGGACGTGGCCCGGCTGGCCGGGGTCTCCCGCGCCACCGTCTCCTTCGTGCTCAACGACACCGCCGGCGGCCGGGTGAGCGAGCGCACCCGGACCAGGGTCCGCGCCGCGGCCGAGCAGCTCGGCTACGTCCCGCACGCGGGAGCCCGCTCGCTGCGGGCCGGCCGCACCGGACTGGTCCTGGTGGTCGGCGACGCGGTGCCGATCGGCCCGCTGTTCAGCGGCTTCTACCGGGAGTTCCAGGAGGCCCTGCACGGGCACGGGTACACCGCCGTCCTGCTCGGCCCCAGCCAAGGAGCCGGGGACGCCGCGGCCCGCACCTGGGCCGAGCTGCGCCCCACCGCCGTGCTCTGCCTGGCCCGTGACCTCACCCCGGACGGCGTGCGGATCCTGCGCCGCTCCGGCACCCGCGCCGTCCTCACCCTCGGCGTGCCGCCCGTCCCCGGCGCGCACGCCCTGACCATGGACCAGCGAGAGGTCGGCGCGGTCGCCGCAGCGCACCTGCTGGAGCGCGGCCGGCGCCGGATCGGCGTCGTGCTGCCCGAGGACCGCGCCCTCGACGTGTTCAGCGACGCCCGGTTGGCGGGCGCCCGGGCGGCGGTGGCCGCCACGGCCGATTCCGGTTCCGGCCCCGGAACCGGTGCGGTCGTCGAACCGCTGCGCCTCGCCTACACCGAGGCATCCGCCGCCGCCCTCGCCGAGCGCTGCCGCGCACTAGGCCTGGACGCCCTGTTCGGCTACAACGACGAGTACGCCGTCCTGGCCCAACGCGCCCTCCAGGACGCCGGGGTCGACGTACCCGCTGCGGTGGCCGTGGTCGGCGCCGACGACCTGCTGCTGGCCCGGCTGGTGCGGCCGAGGCTGAGCTCGGTCCGGGTCGGGCTGCCGTCCGGCGAGGAACTCGCCGCTCTGGTCGAGCAGTTCGTCGCCGATCCGGAGGCACCCCGGGTGAGCCGGAACCTGATGACGGTCGACCTGGCCGCCCGCGACTCCTCGTAGGCCGTCCGCGGGGTTCCTGGTGGTGATCGGGGCGGGGTGCCGCTCCCGGTCGGCAACCCGGCTGGCCGGACCGCCGCAGGTGTTCGGGGGAATGGTCCGGGCCGAAGGGGGCAGGCGGGCGGTCGGCAGGGCGTCGGCGGGGCCGGCGGCCGGCCCGATGGGGAGGGGGCGGGTTCCGGAGTGCTGGGTCAGTCACATGCGATCGGCGGGGCGCTGCTCTTCGCGGCGACCGCGCCGGTGCTGCCGGAGGCGCTGTTCGACACGGGGATGCGGCCGAGCGAAGTGCTGATCGGCACCCTGCTCTGCGCCGGAGCGGCGCTGCTGCCGGACCTCGACCACCACGACGCGACGCCCGCGCACCTGCTGGGTCCGCTGTCGAGGGGGCTGTGCCGGCTGATCGGCAGGCTGTCGGGGGGCCACCGGCACGCGACCCACTCGCTGCTGTTCGTGGCGCTCACCGGGTGGGGCACCTGGATGGGCGTCACCCGCGTCGGCAATGGCTTCACCGTCGGTCTCGCCTTCGTGCTGTTCGCGCTCGCGGCGCGGGCCCTGCACCTGCACCCGCCGGGCCGCGGGCTGACGGCATGGGTGACCTCCGTCGGTCTGGCCGGGGTCGGGGCCGCGACGGTGGCCGTCTGGTTCACCGGCTTCGCCGACCGGCTGCCCTACACGGTCTGCCTGGGGACCTTGAGCCACCTGGTCGGTGACTGCCTGACCCGCAGGGGCGCGCCCCTGTTCTGGCCCTGGCCCGGGCGCTTCGAGCTGGTGCTGATCAGGCGCACCGGCGGGAAGGTGGAGACCAGGTTCGTCGTCCCGCTGATGACGGTCGCCACCTTCGCGGTGCTGTGGTTCTCGGTCTTCTCCCCACTCCTGGCCGCGAGTTGAGCGCCGCGGTGCGGTACGCGGCTGAGTCGACCAGGTGAGCCGCCTCATGCGATCCGATCACGGGCCAGATCCACGCGACCAGGGCGATTGACCGGGCGTTTCGGGGACAGACGGCTGCTGTGATGAGATTTCTCGCAGTTGCCCTGACAGTCTGTTCAGCGGTCGGCACCACGGTGGCCGCCCTGGTCGTCTCGCCGTGGTGGTGGTGTGCGGCGGCCGTCCTCCTCCCGTTGTCGGCACTGGCCCTGGCGGACCTGTTGCAGACCCGGCATTCCGTGCTGCGGAACTTCCCGGTCATCGGTCATCTGCGGTTCGTGCTGGAGGGCATCCGGCCGGAGGTGCAGCAGTACTTCGTCGAACGCAATGTGGACGGCAGCCCGTTCGACCGTGACACCCGCAGCATCGTCTACCAGCGGGCCAAGGGGACGGACGCGGAGGAGCCCTTCGGCACGGAGCTGGACCTGTACGGCACCGGACGCGAGTTCCTGGTGCCGTCGATGGCCCCGGTCGCCGTGCCGGACCGGGCGCCCCGGGTGCCGGTCGGCGGTCCCGACTGCGCCCGGCCGTACCCGATGGCGTTGCTCAACGTGTCGGCGATGAGCTACGGCTCGCTGTCCGCCAACGCGCTGCTGGCCCTGAACACCGGTGCGGCGCTGGGGGGTTTCGCCCACGACACCGGCGAGGGAGGGCTGTCCGAGTACCACCTGCGGCCCGGAGGAGACCTGATCTGGGAGATCGGCACCGGCTACTTCGGCTGCCGCACCGAGGACGGCGACTTCGACCCCGGCGCGTTCGCCGAGAAGGCGGCGCACCCGCACGTCAAGTGCGTGTCGCTCAAGCTCAGCCAGGGTGCCAAGCCGGGGATCGGCGGCGTGCTGCCCGGGTCGAAGGTCGACGCGCGGATCGCGCGGGTGCGCGGGGTCCCGGAGGGCAGGACGGTGGTCTCCCCGCCCTACCACCGGGTGTTCTCCACGCCGCGCGAACTGGTCCGCTTCATCGGCCGGATGCGCGAACTGACGGGCGGCAAGCCGACCGGCTTCAAGCTCTGTGTCGGTTCGCGCCAGCAGTTCCTCGCCGTCTGCAAGGCGATGCTGGAGGAGGGGGTGACACCGGACTTCATCGTCGTGGACGGCGCGGAGGGCGGGACGGGGGCCGCCCCGCTCGAATTCGCCGACCACCTCGGAATGCCGCTCACCGAGGGACTGATGACGGTCCACGACGCACTGGTCGGCACCGGGCTGCGGGACCGCATCCGGATCGGCGCCAGCGGCAAGGTGGCCACCGGGAGCGACCTGGTCAAGCGGCTGATCCAGGGGGCGGACTACACCAACGCGGCCCGGGCCATGATGTTCGCCGTCGGCTGCATCCAGGCCCAGCGCTGCCACACCAACACCTGTCCGGTCGGCGTGGCCACCCAGGACCCGCGCCGCGCCCGTGCGCTGCACGTGGGCGACAAGTCCCAGCGGGTACGGCGCTACCAGGAGGCCACCGTCCGCAGCGCCCTGCAGATCATGGCCGCCATGGGCGTCGACCACCCGTCCCAGCTGCGCCCGCACATGCTCCAGCGGCGCCTCGGCCCGCAGACCATCCGCTCCTACGCGGACACCCATCACCGGCTGGAGCCCGGGCAGTTGCTCCAGGAGCCACCCGCCGGCTGGGCGCGCGACTGGGACGCCGCCCGCCCCGACCGGTTCACCGTCTGACACCCCCGAGAGGAACCCCCGTGGCACGAACCGTAGCCCGCGTGATCGTCGATGCCCTGCAGGAGCTGGGCGTGCGCCAGGTGTTCGGCGTCGTCGGCGACGCCCTGAACCCGCTCACCGACGCCATCCGCACCACCGAAGGCCTGGACTGGGTCGGCTGCCGGCACGAGGAGGCCGCGGCGTTCGCGGCCGGCGCCCAGTCCCAGCTGTCCGGCAGCCTGGGCGTGTGCATGGGGACCGTCGGCCCCGGCTCCGTGCACCTTCTCAACGGACTGTACGACGCGGCCAAGAGCCGCACCCCGGTACTGGCCATCGCCGGCCAGGTTCCGCGTTCCGAGCTGGGCAGCGACTACTTCCAGGAGGTCGACAACGACCTGCTGTTCCGGGACGTCGCGGTCTTCCGGGCCACCGTGACCTCGCCGGACCAGCTGCCCAGGATGCTGGAGACCGCCGTCCGGAGCGCGGTCGGCGAGCGCGGTGTCGCCGTCCTCACCGTCCCCGGGGACCTCGGCGACCGTGAGTTGACCGACGACCGCCCCGCCCGCTTCCCGCGCGTGCGGCCCGTCACCCGGGCCGATGACGCGGGCATCCGCGAGGCCGCCGACCTCGTCAACGCCGCGGAGCGGATCACCCTCCTGGTCGGCCGGGGGGCCCGGGACGCCCGCCAGGAGGTGCTGGAACTCGCCGGGCGGCTGTCCGCCCCGATGGTCCTCACCCTGAAGGCCAAGGAGGGCTTCGAGGGGGAGAACCCGTACCAGATCGGCCAGACCGGCCTGATCGGCAATCCCGCCGCCGCCCAGGCGCTCGACGCCTGCGACACCCTGATCATGCTCGGTACCGACTTCCCCTACCGGGACTGGTACCCCGCCGACTGCAAGGTCGTCCAGATCGACCTCCTGGAGCGCAACCTCGGCCGCCGCACCCCGGTCGACGTGGGACTGGCCGGCGACACCGGTGCCACCCTCCGCGCGCTCCTGCCGCTCCTGCGGCCCGCCGGGGGCGACGCCCACCTCAAGGAGGCCCGCGAACGCTTCGAGCAGTGGACCGAAGGACAGCGGCACCTGGCGGACCCCCGGCACGACCACCGACTGCTCGGACGGCTGCGCAGCGCGCTGGACAACCGCGACCACGACGTCCGGCCGGAGGCGTTGGCCGCCGCGGTCGACGCCTGCGCGAGCGACGACGCGATCTTCACCTCCGACACCGGCATGGCGACGGTCTGGCTGTCCCGGTTCGTGACCATGCGCGGCCGCCGTCGCCTGCTCGGGTCCTACAACCTGGGTTCGATGGCCAACGCCATGCCCCAGGCCATCGGCGCCCAGCTCTGGGCCCCCGACCGGCAGGTCGTGGCCTTCTGCGGTGACGGGGGGCTGAGCATGCTCCTCGGCGACCTGATGACGATCAGGACCCACCGGCTGCCGGTCAAGCTCATCGTGTTCGACAACCGCCGCCTCGGCATGGTGAAGCTCGAACAGGAACAGGCCGGACTGCCGGAGTTCGGCACCGAGCTGGACAACCCGGACTTCGCCGCCGTCGCGACCGCCCTCGGCCTGACCGGTATCCGGGTCACCCGTCCCTCGGAGCTGTCCGACGCGGTCCGCCGGGCCTTCGACACACCCGGACCGGTGCTCCTGGACGTCCTGACCAACCCGCAGGAACTCGCCGTTCCGGGCAAGCCGACCGTCGAGCAGGGTTGGGGATTCGCGATCGCCAAGATCAAGGAGACGCTCCGGAGCCACGACGGCTGACCGGGACCCGCCGGGGTTCAGGGCGGGTCACCGGCCGACGTCATCGGCCCCCCCCGGCGTTAGCGGGGGTTAGGCGCGCGGGCGCGCGCGCGCGCCGGGGGGGGGGGGGGGGCGCCCCCCGCGCCCGCCGTCGCCGCCGGCCCCGGCGGGGGGGGGGCGGGGGGGGGGGGGGCCCGGGCGTGCTCCGGTCAGGGCGGCGACGGCCGCTTCGACCCGCTGGTGGTGCGTCACCAGGCCGTCCACGCCGGTCAGGGTGAACAGCATCCGCAGGTGGGCGGGTGTGCCGACCAGCGGGAGCCGGGTTCCGGGGGGACGGGGGCGGCGGGAGGCGAGGACGAGCTCGGAGACCCCGATCGAATCGCAGAACTCCAGCCCGGAGATGTCCAGGACCACCGGTACCCCGGTCGGGACCCCTTCGAGGGCCCGGTGGAGGCGTGGCGCGGTGTGGTAGTCGAGCTCCCCGGCGAGCACGACGACGGCCGCACCCGCCGGATGGGTGCTGACGACGATGGTGAGGGTGAAGGCGGGCACCACGTGGCTCCGGGGAGGTCGGTCAGTCGAGGCGGGCGAGCAGGAGGGCGACGTCGTCGGTCTGGGCCCTCGCGAACGTGGTGAGCAGCAGGTCGCCGGTCGCGTCCAGGTCGGCGGGGGCCCGGCAGAAGGTGTCCCGGAGACCCTCCAGGCTGACTTCCAGGTCCTCGCCCGGTACCTCCACCAGGCCGTCGGTGACCAGCAGCAGGGTGCTGCCGGGAGGCACGTCGTAGGTGCGGACGGGCGGCTGCGGCAGGTCGAGCCCGAGCAGGATGCCGTGCTCGGTGAGGTAGCCGGCCGAGCCGTCGGGCAGTCGCAGCAGCGGCGGCAGGTGGCCCGCGTTGGCGAGGTGGAGCCGGCGGCGGCCCGGTTCGATGAGCACCAGGCAGACCGTGGCGGTGACGCCCGGGCGCAGCCGGACGAGCAGTGTGTCCAACCGGCGCAGCAGGGCCTGCGGGTCGTGCCCCTCGATCGCGTAGGCGCGCAGGGCGTGCCGGAGCTCGCCCATCACCATGGCGGCTTCGAGGGAGTGCCCGGCGACGTCGCCGATGGCCAGGAGCAGGCCGGCCGGGGTGTCGATCGCCTCGTAGAAGTCGCCGCCGATCTCGCTGCGGTCCGAGGCGGGCTCGTACCGGACGGCGAGGTCGACGCCGGCGACGGTGGGGAGCCGGCTGGGCAGGAAGCTCCGTTGGAGGGTCAGGGCGAGAGCGTGCTCCTCGGCCTGGCTGCGCAGTGCTTCGAGGGCGAGCGCGGTGGCCTGGGTCAGCTGGGACAGCAGCCGGCGTTCGTCCAGTCCTGCGACGGCCCGGGCTTCGACGGCCAGGGCCACCAGGGGGCGGCCGGGCTTGGTCCGGGCGACGACCAGGGCGACCGGACCGTCCTGCGGCGCACCCGGCGAGCCGGCGCTCTCCGCCAGCGCGGCCCGCCACTCGGCGGCGCCGAGCTCGGCGATGGCGGTTCCGGTGGTGTCCCCCAGGGTGTGGTGGGCGATCGTGTCCAGCAGGGCAGGCCGCGCGGTGAGCAGGCGGATCCCGTGGTTGTCGGCCGCCACCGGCCGGTCGGTCGCCCCGGGCGCCGCGCCGCCCGGGGAGCACTCGGCGAGGTGGACCGACTCGGCGTGGGGGCCGAGCGCGATGGCGGTCGCGCAGCCGGCGCCGAGGTCGGCCGCGCCCAGCGCGGCGGCCGTCACCAGGGCGTTGGCGTCGGCCGCGCCGTAGAGCGCCAGGGTGCTGCGGTGCAGCGCGGCGACCCGCCCGGCCAGCAGTTCCGCCCTGCGGCGTGCCCGGGAGTAGCGCAGCACGGCGCTGACGGTGGCCTGGAGTTCGGCGGGGTCGATGGGCTCGGTGAGGTAGGCGTCGGCGCCCCGGTGCAGTCCCTGGGTGCGGTCGCTCGCCTCGATGGCGGTGGCCGAGATGTGGATGACGGGGAGGTCGGCCGTGCGGGGCCGCTCCTTGATCCGCTCGCACACCTCGAAGCCCGTCATGTCGGGCAGCTTGACGTCCACCACGGCCAGTTCGGGCAGTTCCCGCTCGGGGGCGTCCGCGAGCATGGCCAGCGCCTGGCCGCCGTCGACGGCTTCGACGACGGTGTGTCCGTTGCGGCGCAGCCAGCTGCCCACGACGTAGCGGGTGGCGGGGTTGTCGTCGAGGACCAGGATCGTGGCCGGCCCGGCGTCGGGAACGGCGGTACCGGTCATGGGTGCTCCTCCGGCTGGGCGGGCGGGCCCGGCGGCCGCCGACTGGGCGCGCTGGTCTCCGGCACGGCGGCGCGCGCGGCCCCGCCGTGCAGGGCGCGCCCCAGCCGGTCGCCGGTCAGGTCCGACTTGTGCAGGATCGCTCGGGCCCTGGTCAGGCGGTCGTGGTCGAGGGAGGTGAGCAGGGCGGAGGTGAGGACCACGACCGGCAGACGGCTGACGGCCGGGTCGGCCTTCAGCTGCGCCAGCACCCGGTAGCCGTCGAGGTCCTTCATGTGGAGGTCGAGGAAGACGCCGTCCGGCTGTTCGCGCCGGATCACGGAGAGTGCCTCGGCACTGTCCGCGACCTCCACGACGTGCTCGGCGACCTCGTGCAGCAGGGGTTTCAGCACAGCACGGAACGCCGGGTCGTCGTCCACCACGACGACCCGCGCCGCCCGGGGCGCCGGTCCGCCGCCCTGATCGGGCGACAGCGGGAGCCGCACCGTGATCGTGGTGCCCACGCCCTCGGTACTGCTCAGGTGCAACTCGCCGCCGAGGAGTTCGGCCAGTCGCCGGGCGTACGGCAGGCCGAGGCCGGTGCCGTGCCGCCCCCGCTGGTGCGGGCCGCGGACTTGGTAGAACTCCTCGAACACGCGGCTCTGCTGATCAACCGGGATCCCGATCCCGGTGTCGGCCACGGTCAGGACGAGCTGCTCCGGTCCGAGCGGTCCGGTCCCGTCGAAGCGGGCGTCGAGGTTCACCGACCCCGTCTCGGTGAACTTCAGGGCGTTGGACAGCAGGTTGCGCAGGATCCGGGTGAGCATCGTCTCGTCGCCGAGGACCGGCCGCGGGTCCTGCGGTGCGGTGATGGCCAGTTCGACGTCCGGGCCGGCCAGGCCGCGCAGTGTGCCCTCCAGCTGGGTCAGTACGGCCCGCAGGTCCAGCTGCGCCCAGGTGGGTTCGAGGTTCCCGGATTCGGCCTTGGCCACGTCCAGGAGTTCGTCGACGAGGGCGAGCAGGGTGCGGCCGGAGTCGGCGATCAGCGAGAGCTGCTGCCCGCGTTCGGCCTCCGGGCACCCGGTGTCGGCCAGCAGCAGCTCCGCCAGCCCCACGACCGCGTTGACGGGCGTGCGCAGCTCGTGGCTGACATTGGCCCAGAACCGGGTCTTGGCCTCACTGGCCTCGCGCAACTGCCGCGATTTCTCGTCCAGTTCGGCGTAGAGCGCGACCACGCCGCGATTCGTCTCCTCGAGCTCCTTGGAGAGTTCGGCGTAGAGGGCGACGACCCCGCGGTTCGTCTCGGCCAGCTCCTCGTTGAGGCGTTTGAGCTCCTCGCGCTGCGCCCGGGTCTGTTCCAGCGCGGCTATCAGGTCGTGGGCCTGCGCCCGGGAGTCGTCCAGGTCGCTCTCGCCGCCGTGGCTGTCCAGCAGCCACCGTGCCCGCTGTACGGCGACGAGTTGGTCGCCCGCCAGGTGCGGGAGCTGCTGCTCCAGGCTCACCCAGCCGCCCGCGCCGCCGGGGCCGATCCTGGTCGTGAGCAGCCGGCCGCAGGCGCCGACGGTCTCGTCCGAGGGCACCCGGGCACCCTGCCACTCCAGGGTGACGTGCAGGCCGGGGAGAGGCGCCAGGTGGAGGTCGAAGCGGGCGGTGAGCAGCTCACTGCCGAGCAGATCGCGGCAGAGCTCGCTCAGGGCGGTCGCCAGGCGCACGGCGTCCTGGTCGTCGGACCCGAGCAGCTCCGCGACGGTCTTGCCGACCCGGCGCAGGACGAAGCCGTCCCTGGCCGAGACGACCGGTACCGTGCCGAGCCGGAGTGCGGAGGGTTCCACCGGGGCGTTCACCACAGTCCCTTCGCCACCAGGACGCCGGCGTCGTCCCGGCGCACGCCGGCCTCGCGCAGCAGCAGCGCCGCGGCCGTGGCCGGCAGGTGGGAGAACGCGCCGCCCAGCTCGGAGGGCCGCCAGCGGTCGGTCAGCCCGTCGGAGTGCATGACCACCGCGCTGTGGTCTGCCAGTCGGTGGCTGATGGTGCGCAGCACGGGCAACTGGTGGCCGACGATCCCGGGAGCCGACGGGAGCGAGCGGCGCGTCCCGGTCGCCGGGTCGACGACGAAGGTGCTGATGTTGCCGACACCGCTGAAGCTGACCCGGTGCTCGGCCGGCTCGACCAGGGCGACCGCCACCGCGCCGCCGCGCCCGGAGCGCAGGGCGCGGTGGATGTCGGCCAGCACCCCGTCCGGCGTCCGGGCCGCGCTCCG
The DNA here is from genome assembly GCF_042738155.1 of Kitasatospora sp. NPDC059088. Classification (NCBI taxonomy): domain Bacteria; kingdom Bacillati; phylum Actinomycetota; class Actinomycetes; order Kitasatosporales; family Streptomycetaceae; genus Kitasatospora; species Kitasatospora sp. NPDC059088. The sequence continues at coordinate 13,720 of NZ_JBHYGR010000029.1, forward strand.
GCGGAAGGCGGCCACGGCGTCCAGGGCGGCCTTGGCGGCGAGCGGCCCGTGCCCGAGACCGTCGCAGAACATGGTCAGGAACGCCCGGTCCGCGGGCCCGGTGGCGCGCTCCGCGGCAGCGGCGGTCGGTGCGGCGGGCCGGAGCGCGGCGCGCGTCGCGGACGCGTGCTCCGCCCGGTCGGCCGGGCGCGACGGCCGGGTGCCGGTGAGCACCGACCAGTCCAGCACCGTGCGGTGGGCGGCCGGCCGGGTGGCCGGCTCGACCGCCCCGGCTTCCGGCGCCGGGCGCACGGCGTCGACCGGGCGGGCGGCCCAGGCGTCCCCGCAGTGGTCCTGACCGCTCATCGGCCGGGTGATGCCCGTCACCACCGGCTCCGGGCAGGCCGCCGCCCGCCGCCCGCCCGCCGTGCGGTTCCAGAACCGTGCCGTCAGCACGGTGCCCGCTCCGGGCAGTGAGTGCAGGTCGAAGGTGTCGGCCAGGCGGGAGATGGCGCCCAGCCCGATTCCGAGCGTCCCGCGCGAGGAGACGCCGTCGGTGAGCGACCGGTGGACATCGGCCATGCCGGGCCCGCTGTCCATGGTGACGCACTCCAGTGCGGCCTCGGAGTCCGTGCGGACCACCCGGAGCAGCAGCGACCCCTCCCGGGCGTGCCGGCGCAGGTTGGTCGCCGCCTCGCTGACCGCCAGACCCACCTCGCCGACCCGCTCGGGCAGCAGCCCCGCCCGGTGGCCGATGCTGCGGGCCGCGCTCCGGGCGGCGGCCGGCAGCGATTCGGTGTCCCGGAACCAGACCGCGTCCTCGCACTCCAGCAGGGGGACGGTCAGCGTGCCCATTTGGTCACCGACACCTTCGTGCCCACCGCGACCACGCTCTCCAGGGCGAAGTCGTCCACCAGCCGGCGCGCACCGCTCAGCCCGAGCCCGAGTCCACCGCCGGAGGTCCAGCCGTCGGTCAGGGCCAGGTCGAGGTCGGGGATGCCGGGGCCGCTGTCCTCGAACACCGCGCGCACGCCCCGCCGCCCGTCCCGGTGGATCGCGCCGCAGCGCATCGCGCCGCCGCCCCCGTAGACCAGGGTGTTGCGGGCGAGTTCACTGGCGGCGGTGACCAGCTTGGTCTGGTCCACGAGGGAGAGTCCGCACTGCTGGGCCAGGTTGCGCACGAGCTGCCTGGCTCGTACGACGTCGTCGTTGGACACGATCGGTACCGTCTGCTCCGTTCCTTCGCCCGACCCGGTCATGGGCGCTCCGCACGGGAAGTGCGGTCGCGCTCCAGCAGGGCGAGGCCCTTCTCCAGGGTCAGTGCGGTGCGCACACCGCCCAACGACAGGCCCAGTTCGACCAGGGTGATCGCGACCGCCGGCCGCATGCCCACGACGACGGTCTCGGCGTCGAGCAGCTTCGAGATCGCGGCGGCGCCGGCCAGCATCCGCCCGACGAAGGAGTCGACGATCTCCAGCGCGGTGATGTCGATGACCACGCCGATCGCTCCGGTCGCGACGATCCGCTGGGCCAGGTCGTCCTGCAGGTCCAGTACGGTCTGGTCCTCCAGGTCGATCTGGATCGACACCAGCAGGACCCGGCCGAGCTTGAGGATGGGTACGCGGTCGGTCACTTGTGGCCGCCCGCGGCGCTCTGCTCGGCACCGATGCGCTGCAGCACGTACCGCAGTGCGTCGGCCAGGGTCGCCTTGGTGACGATGTCCCCGAACTGGACGCCGAGGGCCACCAGGGTCTGGGCGATCTGCGGCCGGATGCCGGAGATGGTGCACTCCGCGCCCATCAGCCGGGCGGCCACGACCGTCTTCAGCAGGTGCTGCGCGACCTCGGTGTCCACCGCGGGCACGCCCGTGATGTCGATGATCGCCTGCTCGGACTCGGAGTCGACCAGGCTCTGGAGCAGCTTCTCCATGACGATCTGGGTCCGTGCCGAGTCGAGCGTGCCGACGAGTGGAACCGCGACCACACCCTCCCACAACTTGACGACGGGAGTGGAGAGTTCGAGCAGCTGCTCGGCCTGGGCGCTGATGATCTCCTCACGCGTCCGGGCGTACGCCTCGATCGTGAAGAGCCCGAGCCCGTCGAGCAGGCGGGACAGCTGGAGGTAGGCGGTGATGTCCTCGGCCGAGCTGGACGTGGTGGGCTCCAGCACGTCCTTGCAGGAGAACACGCTGGCGGCGGTCTCGGTGGGGGTGAAGCCGTGCTGCGCCCGGCTGCGCGAGAGCTCCACCAGCAGGGCCCGGACCTCCGAGTGCTCCTCCGCCCGCCAGTCCAGGCCGCCCTGGCGGAGGCCGTGCGCCAGAGCCTGGTAGAGGTCGGTCAGCTCCCGTTCGATCTCCGCCCGGCTGATCCGGCCGCGCAGGTTCCCGGAGACTTCCTCCACCCACTTGTCCAAGACCGCCGCGTCCCGCGTCAAGAGCTCCACGAGCCGCTCGGCCGATTCCACTGCCGCCATCAGGCGCACTCCTCCACTACCGCCGAGTAGGGTGCCAGGGTGGACGGGGGGGGGGTGGGGCTCGCGCGGGGTCGCGCGT
>NZ_JBHYGR010000029.1:16259-43591 GCF_042738155.1 Kitasatospora sp. NPDC059088
ACACCCCCCCCACTCCGGCACCACACCCCCACCCCCCCCCCCCCGCCCCCCTCAGCCCCGGGGCCCGGCTCCCCCCCCCGGCCCCCGCCGGGGGGGACGACCGGGCGGTCTCCCGGCCGACCGGTCACCCGGTGCCGATCGGGACCCGTCTGCCCCGGAATCCGGATTCCACTCAGCCGAATCCGATTCCCGGGAACACCCGGGGTGCGGAGGCGGGCTCCGTCAGCCCTGATCGGACCGCCGGGCCGGTACCCGCGCGCCCGGACCGCCGCCGTGGGGTCCGCGGAATCCGACGCGGATCCTCGTGCCGGCCGTGTACGCGGCCGCCGTCGCGTAGGCCGTGTAGGCGCGTCGGTCGGCACCGGTCAGGTCGGCGTCGTGGACGAACGGGCTGGCGAGTCCGCGGGGCCACAGCCGCAGGTGCCGGACGGCGGTGACCTCCGCGCAGGCGACCAGGGCGAGCGCCGCCAGGTAGAGCCAGGCCATCAACCCCAACACGATGCCGAACAGGCCGTACGTCGCGGTGGCTCCCCGAAGCACGTGCCCGACGTAGTACGTCCCCGCCGACAGCAGGAGCTGCCAGACGAGCGCGGCTCCGAGCGCCTCGGGCCACAGGCGGCGCACCGGCGGACCGTCACCGATCAGGAGTTTGAAGGCGAGCAGCAGTAGCCCGCTGTCGACCAGGACGGCCAGCGGTCCGGCCCCGGCCCGGACGAGCGAGTCGAGCGGTGCCGGGCCGACGTCCGCCGTGGCGGCGATGGTGGCCAGGGCGCCGGAGACGGCGACCGCGGCGGCCAGCAGCCCCAGCAGCGGAAGGCCCCGGAGCCTGGCGGCGACGGCGTTGCGGCGCCGGTGCCGGGGCACGGCCCAGACCGTGTCGAAGGCGTTCTGGATGGCCTGGGCCACGCCGGAGGCGCCGTAGAGGCTGCCGGCGATCCCGATGCCGAGGGCGGGTCCGTTGCCCTGGAGGGAGTGGATGTTGGTCGCGATCTGATCGCCGATCACGGGGAACCGGCCCAGCGCGGAGTGCAGGATCTGCTGCTGGAGCTGCGGGTCGCCGTGCAGGGCGAAGCCGAGTGCGGTGACCAGGAGCAGCAGCACGGGGAAGACCGAGAGGAAGCCGTAGTAGGTGATCAGTGCGGCGAGGTAGGCGCCCTGGTCGTCGACGAACTTGTAGATGACCGCCAGTACGGCGCCAACGCGCCGGTGCCGGCGCTGGTAGTCGTCGAGCCGGTCCAGCAGTTCCACGGGCCGTGCCTCCTCGGATGTGCGGGGCCGCCCCGGGAGGGGCGGCCGGTGCACCGTCCAGGGGACGGCCGACGTTGCGGGGCGGGGCCCGGCGGGCGGAGCCGACCTGTCCCTTTCGGGTGACGGCACTCGTCTGCCCCGCTCCGGCCCGGGCATTCCCGCCTCCGTCGGGTCGCGGGCGCTCGGGCGTGCCGGTCCGCCGGGAGTGGCGCCTGCTCGGGCGGACGGTGCGGGCTGGTCAGCGGAGCAGGTAGTCGAAGGTGCCGGTGAGGTGCAGCAGCCGGTCCAGGAGTGCCGGGCGGGGGTCGATCCGCAGGCGCAGGCCGGCGGCGTCGGTGTGGCGGCGGATCTGGATCAGGGTGGACAGCCCCATGGAGTCGCACATGGTCATGGCGGTGCAGTCCAGCTGGAGCGTGCTCGCGCCCGGCCGCGCCGACAGCTCGGTCGTGACGGCCGAGAGGAGGGCGTCACAGGTCTCGTGGTCGAGGTCGGCCTCGACCACGACGGTGATCGTGTCGGGTCGCGGGGCCGGTCCGGGCGCGACGGGGTCTCGATCGGTGGGTGTGGTCATGCCGGGTTTCCGTGGTGCTGGTTCGGGACGTGGACCGTCGGTGGGAGCAGGGCCGCGACCGCGGTGCGCCCGTGGTCGAGCAGGGTGACGGAGCGGGGCAGGTCCCGCAGTTCGTGACGGAGGATCTCCAACGCCGGCAGCATCGAGGAGGCCGGGACGGCGCGGGAGCCGAGGACACCTGCGGTCCAGCTCAGGAAGCCGCAGAACAGGTCGGGGTCGTCGGTGTAGAGGCCGGCGGCCAGGAAGTCGACCACGTGCGCGATGTCCTCGGCAGTGTGCTGGAGCTGTGCCTCCGTGTAGGCCCTGACTGCGGGCACCTCCTTGAGCAGGCCGGAGACGACGGCGCCGACGAGGCGGGGCGCGCTCCGGCTCAGCAGGGTGTACTCCTGGTCGGCGAGGTGCGGGAGGTCGTCGATGGGCTGGTGCTCTGGCACCGGGGAGGCGAGTCCCCGGGCCAGCCGCTCGGCCGCGCCCCGGGCGCTCCGGGCCCAGGCGTCGGCTCCCAGCAGCCGGGCGTACCGGCCGTCCTGGCCGAACGCGGCCCCTCCTGCGAGCACCGGCACGCCCGCCGCCTGGGCGGCCGTGATCGTGGTGTGCGCGGCCGGCAGCCGGGGGGCGAGCGAGGCCGACAGGGCCAGCGCGTCGGGTGCGGTGCGGTGCAGCTCACTGATCAGGAGCGGAGTGGGGACCTGCGAGCCGAGGTAGTCGACCTGCCAGCCGCGCAGGACCAGGACCTGGGCCAGCAGCCGGGCCGGAAAGGCGTGCCACTCGCCGTCCACGCACGACACCGTCACCCTTCCGCGGGGGGTCCGCGGGACGCTGCCGCGCACCGCCGGGTGGGCGACGAGGGCGGTGACGACCCGGTCGTTGATCGCGGTGGCGGTGTGCTCCTGGGCCACGGTCAGCCGGTTGGCGGCCCACTCGGCGCCCACCCGGGCCTGGACGGGGGCGATCACGTCGAGGAGGACGGCCTCCGGCGCCACCCCGGCGCCCAGGGCGTCGAACGCGACGGCGCCGGCTGCCGCCTCGTCGCCGGCCGACACCGCGGCCCACAGACCATCGGCCCATGCCGCCGGGTCGTCCGTCCGCGGAGCCGGAACCTCCAGGTCGGGGGCCGTCACTGGTCCGGCTCCCCGGCAGCGCGCCCGGCACCGGCGGAGAGCCGGCTGCCCTGCGGCGCCGCGATCACGAGAACCGCCATGTCGTCGTGCCGGCTGCTGCCGACCCATTGGGAGGCGAGCATCAGGACCCGTTCGACGATCGCCTCGGCGGGCATCCGGGCGCATTCGCCGAGCACGCGCACCAGCCGTTCCTCCCCGAACATCACGTTCCCCAGCGGACCGCCCCGGGCTTCGGTGACCCCGTCGCTGTACAGGACGCAGGCCTCGCCGGGAGCCAGGACGACGGTGTCGGACTCGATCCGAGTCTCCGGTAGGGCGCCCACCAGGCTGCCGGACGTACGGGCGGTCTCGACGCTCCCGTCCGCCCGGACGACCAGTGGAGCCGGATGGCCGGCCGCCGACAGCCGGACGGTGACCCGGTCCTCCTGCCGCCGCACCGATGCCAGCACCATGGTGGCGAAGCGCGTGTGCTGCGAGGTGAGCAGCGCGCGGTTCAGCAGGGTCAGCAGCCTGGGGTGGTCGTCCGCGAGCGGCAGCAGCGCGTGCAGGGTGTTGCGGATCTTCCCGGTCAGTACGGCGGCCGCCAGCCCCTTCCCGCAGACGTCGCCGAGTACCGCCAGGGTCTCGCCGTCCGGGTCCGTCGCGGGGTGGACGTCGTAGAAGTCGCCCCCGATCCGGTCCCGGTCGACCGAGGCCCGGTAGCCGGCGGCGTAGTCGGTCCCCGCCACGTGTTCCAGCCGCGGCGGCAGCAGTTCACGCATCAGCAGGTCCGTGACGGCGGCCTGCTCCGAGTACATCACCGCAGCCGAGACCGCCGCGCCCGCGCGGGCGGCGAACAGCCGGGCGAAGACCTCCTCCGAGGGCGAGAAGGCGCCGTGGCCCGCGCCGCGCAGCAGCACCAGCGCCCCGGCGGGAACACCGTGGCCCGGCAGCGGGGTGACGGACACCGCGCCGACGGCGGTCATGCCTTCGGGAACGAGCCACTGGGGCGCCGAGGAGGGGTCGATCCAGCGCGAGGGCACGGGCGGGAAGCCCCGCAGGGCCTCCGCCAGGCCGGGTACGGCGGAGGCGTCCGCCCGGGCCCGGCCGTGCACCGGCGGCTCGCCCCGGACGCAGGACACGAAGCGCAACAGCCTGCCGCTGGTGGGGGAGACGACCACCGCGGCGTCCGCCAGGTGGACCGCGGCCTGCTGGGCGGTGGTCTCCAGACACCGTTCGACGTTGAGCGAGGCGAGCAGCTGGCCCGAGAGGTGGGCCAGCAGTTCCCAGCGGTCGCGTTCGAGGGCCGCGGCCAGACTGCGGTCGGCCCCGTCCACCAGCCACCACACGACGCTTCCGTCGGCCTGGACCGAGGGATGGGCCTCGACCTCGCCGCCGGCCAGGACCCCGCGGACGGCCGGCGAGGAGCCCCGGGCGGAGCGCCCGGGATCGCCGGGGCCCTCCCCGGACATCCGCAGGTGGGCTTCGAGCAGCCACGGTGCGACCGCGGCGCCCCGGGCTGCGGAACGGCCGCCGAGCAGCTCCCGGGCGGTGCCGCTGGCATGGACCACGGTCCCGTCGGCGGCGAGGAGCAGCACCGGGTGGGGGGCGTCCGCGAGGAAGGCCAGACCGGGGTGGGTCGGCGTGGGTGGATCGTCCGTCGGAAGGATTGGCATCTCGTCCGGCCCTGCTGGACCATCACCTCACTCTGTTCGTGCAGCGGCTGCGACCGGTGCGCGCTGGCCCGAAGGACTCGGTCGGCCGGCCGCGGAACCGCACGAAGTCGACGGTGCGCTGGATGAGGGTCCATGGTAGCGGCCTCGATCCGCCCCCGGGCCGACCCGATCGGCCGCGCGCGGATGCCGTAGCATCCCGCTGTGACGGAGAACGACGAGGTGGTCGTCCACGGGGCCCACTGGCCGGGCCATCGACTGGTGGCAGCCGAGGGCGAGCTCGAGTGGGAGAGCGCCCAGGCCTTCGCCGAGCAGGTCGACCGCGCCGTCGAGGGGTTCTCGGGCCTGCTGGTCGCGGACCTGTCGCGGGTGGAGTTCGCCGATTCCTCCGCACTCCACACCCTCTTCGAGGCCCACCGGAGCCTTGCTGCCGGAGGCGGGCGGCTGGTGATCGCCGGCCCGCTGGATCCGCTGGTGCGGCGCCTCTTCGAAGTCTCCTCGACCACCGGGTACTTCGCGTTCGCGGAAACCGTGGCCGAGGCCGTCGGTGGACCGGAGCCCACCGAGCCCCGTGCGGGTGGGGCCGGGTGACTCCGGGACCGGAGCGGTGCGGAGTGATGCACGGCTCACCGGGCATGCGAAGGTTGACATCCCGCACCGTTCGCACTCCGAACCTTCCCTGCGGCTTCACCCCGTCAGAGGTCCTCGTATGCCGGAACCGCTCCTCCCGCCCGACAGCACGGCGGGCCCCGCAGTACTGCGCACAGGACCCCCGGCGGACGAGCAGGGGGTCCAGGTGCACCGCGCGGCAGTCGGCGGAGGCCTGCCGGTGGCCACCGCGGCGGATGCCCGGTCGGTCATCACGTCCTTGCTCAGCGCCGTACCCGGTGACACGAGCGCGGCGCGGCGGGACGCCCACCTGGCCGTGACCGAACTGCTCACGAACGCCCTACGGCACGGGGGCGGGCTGACCGGCTTCCGCGCTCGGCTGGACGTGAAGCCGCCGGTGCTGCGCATCGAGGTGGAGGACCGCTCGGACGAACTGCCCCGGGCCCCGGAGCGGGAGGGGCCGGGCCCAGACCGGCTCGGCGGCCGCGGGTGGGTGATCGTCCGGCGACTGGCGGCCAGCTGTAAGGTCGAGCGGTTCCCCGGGGGAGGAAAGCGCATCACCATCACGATCCCCGTCCGCTGAGGGCCCGCCGCCGAACCGGCGGGGGGCGTAACGCCGGACGTCGGTCGGCCCGCGACATGGCATGCTCCTCGCATGACGGACCACGACCGACCAGCACCGCCCGGTTCGAGCGCTGACAGCAGTGCGACGCCGGGTGGTCATCCGCAGGAGAGCGCGATCCAGGACGTGCTGGACGCCTCCTTCGGGTCGATGGTCCTGCTCACGCCGGTGCTGGGGACGCACCGGGAGGTGGTGGACTTCCGCTTCACCGCGAGTTCTCCCCAGGCGGTCGACATCGCCGGGCGCCGCGGCCCGGAGCTGCTGGGACGGAGCGTCCTGGAGATGTATCCCGGGGTCGCCGGCAGCGACCTCTGGCGCGGCTACCTCGACGCCCACGCGACCGGCGTCCGCTGGGAGGGCGAGCTGAACTACGAGGAGGTCGCGGCCGGCATCCCCCGGTCCTCCCGCTACAAGGTGCGGGCGGTGCCCTGCCGGCAGGGACTGGTCGTCTCCTGGACCCGCCTGGACGCCCACGAGCGGAAGCGGCGCAGGCAGGCCCTGATGCGGCAGTTGGGCCGGACCGGCTGGATGGACCACGACCTGGTCCGCGGCGAGGTCAGTTGGTCGCAGGAGGTCTACGCGATCTTCGACCGGCCCCGGCAGCTGGGGCCGCTGGCCTTGTCGGACCTGCCCGCCCGGGCAGCGGAAGAGGACCGTGAGGTCCTGGCCGCAGAGGTCGGCCGGTTGATGGGCGGCGGCGGGCGGATCGACCGCACCGTGCGGATCGTGCTCGCCGGGGGAGAGGTGCGACACGTCCGGATCGTCGCCGAGGCCCAGATGGACGCGCACGGTGATCCGGTCGAACTCAACGGGCTGTTCCAGGACCTGACCGCGGACAGGCGCGCCGAGCAGGAACTGCTGGAGCACCAGCAGGCGGTGCTCGCCCACCAAGGACTGCTCGCGGCCGAACGGGACCTGGCCGCCCGGCTCCAGAACACGCTGCTGCCGCAGTCGCACCAGGTGCTCGAACTGGCGGGCCTGGTCGTCGACGTCGCCTACCGGCCTGTGCAGGAGGGGCTGAACGTCGGCGGCGACTGGTACAGCACGCTCGAACTGCCGGACGGCAGTGCGCTGCTGGTCGTCGGCGACGTCGCGGGCCACGGCCTCGACGCGGTGGCCACGATGGCCCTGCTGCGCTTCACGGCCAAGGGCATGGCCATCACGGGCACGCCGCTGCCGGAGATCCTCCACCGCCTCAACGCCCTGCTGCTGCACAACTACGACCGGCCGTTCAGCACCGCCACCATGATCATGGCCTGCTACCGGCCCGACACCTCGCGGTTCACCTGGGTGCAGGCCGGCCACCTGCCGCCGCTGCTCCTCCGGGACGGCGAGGCCCGCTTCCTGCCGGCTCCGGCGGGCATCCTGCTGGGAGCGACCGGCACCCCGCGCTACGAGGCGTCGTCGATCGAACTGCTGCCCGGCGACGAACTCCTGCTCTACACCGACGGGTTGATCGAGAGTCCGGGGGAACCCCTGGACGCGGCCATGGCGCGACTGGCCTCCGCGGCCCGGGGGCGTGGCGGCGGCGGGCCGTTCCTCGCCGGGCTGGTGCGGGAGTTGGTGGGGACGGCCGAGCGCCGCGACGACGTCTGCGCCCTGCACGTCCGTCGCTGACCGGACGGCAGCCTGTCCCGGCACGTCCGGCGTACACGGAATCTTCACGCCGGAGCCGGGCATGCTCCCGCCGCGAGCGGGTAGTCGCGCCGCCGGCTGTGCCGGAGTGATGGAGGAAGAGGACCGACATGGGTATCACCACTGAAGAGCTGCTCCAGGTGGAGACCGGCCTCGCGCCGGATGCCGCCGGCCCGCTCGTCGGCGCTTCCGGACGCGACGCCGCACCGGAACTCGCCGACGTGGAGGACCCGGGTGAGGTCGCTCCGGCGGACGCCCGGGAGCTGACCCGGGCCCTGCTGGCGCGGCTGGCCGCCCTGGAGGAGGGCACCAAGGAGTACTCGTACGTGCGGGGCACCCTGGTCGAGCTCAACATGTCGCTCGTGCGCTTCGTGCTGCGGCGGTTCGGCGTGAAGCGGGAGAACCAGGACGACCTGCTCCAGGTCGGTGCCATCGGCCTGATCAAGGCCATCGACCGCTTCGACCCCGAGCACGGGGTGGAGTTCAGCTCCTTCGCCATCCCGACGGTGCAGGGCGAGATCCGCCGCCACTTCCGCGACAACACCTGGACGGTGCACGTCCCCCGGCGGATGCAGGAGCTGCGCCTGGCCCTGGCCAAGGCCCAGGACGCGCTGTCCCAGCAGTTCGACCGGGCGCCCACGGTCGCGGAACTGGCCCGACACCTCGAACTGCCCGAACCGGAGATCGTCCAGGGCCTCGCCGCCGCCAACGCGCGTACGGCCGGTTCCCTGGACCTCTCGGTCGACTCGCAGCGGGACGGCAGCGCCATGTCCGTGGCCGACCGGCTGCTCGGCGTCGACGAGGACCACGCCGAGCGGGTGGCCGATCTGGTGGCGCTCAAGCCGTTGATCGCGGCCCTGCCGGCGCGGGAGCGGCTGATGCTGTCGATGCGGTTCACCGAGGACATGACGCAGAGCCAGATCGGGGAGCGGCTGGGACTGTCGCAGATGCACGTCTCCCGGCTGCTCAGCCGCACGCTCAAGACCCTGCGCGAGGGCCTGGCGGGCGACGGGGACCGAGCCAGGCGGGTCGGCCGCAGCAGTGGGCGGGCGTAGGGTGCGTAGGGGTTCGGTGGACGAAGGACGATGATGACGAACGAATCGGGAACCAGCAGCGTGCCGCGGGTCGAGGATCCGCCCGTGACCGGGCTGGAGGTCCGCCTCCACCGCACCGCGGGCGAGCTGTCCGTCTGCGCACTCGTCGGGGACCTGGACATCGAGTCCCGCGCCCCCGCGGGCTGCGCGATCGACGGACTGATAGCGGAGCGCCCCCCGTTGGTCGTTATCGACCTGGAGCGGGTCGGGTTCTGCGACTCCTCCGGCCTCAACCTGCTCCTGCGGGCCCGGATGAACGCCATCGCGGCAGGAGTCGACTTCAGGCTCGCCCACCCCTCGCCCGCGGTGGCGCGGGTCCTGGAGATCACCGGCACCGACTCCATCTTCTCGATCGACGCCGACGGTGAGAGCCTGCGCACCGCGTCCGGCCGATGAGGGACCGCGGGGCGGAGCCGGTGCACCGCGGGCCGGCGGCCGAGCCGTCGATCCACGTCCGAGTCCGAGTGAGCAGCGGGTCCGGCCGGACCGGTACCGCAGTGGAAGGGGGCAGCCGCCCATGACTGCCAACGGGGTGACCCTGGGCGACGGCAGAGCGGCCGTCGGGGCCGTACGACCGGCCGGCGGACAGCTCCGGCGGCTCGGACTGGCAGGGGTGGCCAAGCCCGTGGCCCGGTCCCGCTCCTTCACCGCGCGAGCGCTCGCCGACTGGTTCGGGCCCCTCGAACCGGTCGAACCCTTCGGGCCCGAGGCGTCGGCGCCGACGGGCCAGGAGGTCGTCCTCCTGGTGGCCGAACTCGTCGCCAACGCCTTGATGCACGCGGGCGGTGCGCTGGAGCTCGCGCTGCACGCGCGTCCGGGCACGCTGCGGATCGAGGTCAGCGACGGCTCCCCCGTCCTGCCCGCTCTCCGCCTCCCGCACCTGCCCGGTACGCCCGGCGGCCACGGGCTGGTCATCGTCGAGCGCGCCTCCTGCCGGTGGGGCGCCGAGACCCACGAGCTGGGCAAGACCGTGTGGGCCGAGGTCCGGCTGTAGCGACCCCGCCGGAAAGCCCGCAGACGATTCCGCCGATGCCGACATTCAATCCCGGATCCAGGGCACCCGAGGAGCAGAGAGCCGACTGACGAGGAGTGGGACAGCATGGGTATCGGTGGCTGCATCGGATTGTTCGCCCTCGGCGCCATCATGGTCTTCGCGACGGACTGGCACCTGAACGGAATCAACGTGCACACGGTGGGCTGGATCCTGATGGCCGCCGGACTCCTGGGCATGATCACCTATGCGAACATCTACCGCCGGCGGCGCCTGGTCCGCCGGATCGGAGTGGACGAGCCGGTCGAGGAACGCCGCTACTACGAGTAGGCGTCGGGCCGGGGGAATCGCCCGCGGTCAGCGCGGCCTGTGCCGTCCGCGGGCACGACCGGGCGCCGTCGCCGGTCGGCTGCGGCTCAGTAGGCGAACGTGGCGCGAATGCGCTTGCCCCCGTTCGGCAGGGGCTCGATGCGGCAGGTGTGCGCGAGGATCTGCACGAGCGCCCAGCCGCGGCCTCCCGGTGCTTCGGGGGCCCGCTGGTCGAGCGGCTCACCCGTGGGGTGGCGTTCGTCGGCGTCCTCGACATCGACGACGAGCCGGCGGCGCTCGTGGTCGATGCGGGCGTGGAAGCCGGTCAGCCCGCCGGCGTGCCGGTGGGCGTTGACGACCAGTTCGGTGGCGGCGAGCTTGACGTCGGCGAGCAGGCGGTCGGTGTCGCCGTCCAGGGTTCGGACGAGCTCGGTGAGCAGGGCGCGGGCGTCGGCTGCGGTGACCACCCGCCGGGGTCGGTGACGGGTGCCGTCCGCGCCCGGTCCGTCGGGTGAGACCGTTCCGTCGGCGTGGGACATGATGCGGCCTCGTATCAGGGTCTTGTGCGCGGAGCGAGCAGAGGAAGGACGCTGTGGGGCGCTGTGCGATGCGTGTGCCCGGAGAGTGGTGGTTGATGCCCGGACGGAGTGGTCACGTCGGGCCGGTGCCCGTGGTGGGCGGTCGGCGGAAGGCCGCGGCCATCCGCGCGGCCTCGCGCGGATCGGGTGCGAGGGTGAAGTGGCGGTCCGTCGCGGTGACCTCGAGCAGGCGGCTGACGGCGCTGGTCAGCGGCCCCACCAGGAGGAGCAGGCCGCCTTCGGACCGCATCCGCCGGTCGGCGAGGACCAGGAGGCGCAGCGCGAAGGAGTCGGCGAAGGTGACCTCGGCGAGTTCCACGGCGAGCACCGGCGGCCGCGCGGCGACCGCGGCGTCCAGCTGCTCGGAGAGCTCGGCCCCGCGGTCGTAGTCGAGTTCGCCGCTCAGCGCGAGCACGGCCATGCCCGGGGTGTTCCTGTGGTCCGTCACCCGGCCGATGCTATAGACCTCGGGGTGGCGGCCGGGAGGCGGGTCACCTGCCCGTAAGGTCGTCCACCGGTGCGTCGGCCGGCCCGGCCGACGCGGCACGATGACCCGGTCCAGTGCGGTCGGGTGTGCCCACGTCGACGGGGGAGGAACTCCGGTGCCAGGTGCAGTGCTGCCCCCGGCGGGAGGTGTGTTCGGCGCCGACCCGCTCGTCGGCGCCGACCTGGCCCGGGTCGACTGGGCGGCGACGCCGCTGGGAGAGCCGGAGCACTGGCCGCAGAGCCTGCGAACCGCCGTGCAGATCCTGCTCTCCTCCCGGTTCGCGATGTGGATGGCCTGGGGCCCGGAGCTGACGTTCTTCTGCAACGACGCCTACCGGCGCGACACCCTGGGGCAGCGGTACCCGTGGGCGCTCGGCCGGCCCTTCCCCACGGTGTGGCCGGAGGTCTGGGAGGATGTCCGCCTCCGGGTCGACAGCGTCCTGCACGACGGCGTGTCGACCTGGGACGAGGACCTGCTGCTGTTCCTCGAACGCTCCGGGTACCCGGAGGAGAGCTACCACACGTTCTCCTACAGCCCGTTGCGCGACGAGTCGGGCGCCGTGGCCGGCGTGCTGTGCGTGGTCAACGAGGAGACCCAGCGGGTGGTCGCCGAGCGGCGGATGGCCACCCTGCGCGACCTCGGCTCGGACCCCGGCGCGGTACGCACCGAGGGCGAGTTCCTGGCGTTCGCCGCGGAGCAACTCGCCCGCAACCCCTACTCGATGCCCTTCACGCTGACCTACCTGTTCGAGGAGGGCGGATCGGCGCGCCTGGCGGCCTCGTCCGGCATCGACGCCGCCCACCCCGCGGCCCCGGCGCGCCTTCCCGCCGACACGGAGGTGCCGTGGCCCGTGGCGGCGGCCCGCCAGGGACACAGCCGGGTGGTGGACCTGGACGCGGCACCGGTCTTCGACGGACTGCCGCACGGGATGTGGAGCGAGCCGCCGGCCCGGGCACTGGTGGTCCCGCTGACGCGCGCGGGGGAGAGCCCGGACGGTTTCCTCGTGTCCGGGCTGAACCGGTTCCGGCCGCTGGACGGTGACTACCGCGCCTTCCTCGGCCTCGTCGCGGGCCACCTGGCCGCCGGGATCGCCAGCGCCCGCGACCACGAGGCGCAGCGGCGGCGTGCCGAGGAACTCGCCGAACTGGACCGGGCGAAGACCGCGTTCTTCTCCAACGTCAGCCACGAGTTCCGCACCCCGCTTACCCTGATGACGGGTCCGGTCGGGGACCTCCGCCGACGGCTGGCCGACGCCGGAGAGGACGTCCGGGCCGATCTGGAGGCCGTCCACCGCAACGGCCTGCGGCTGGGCCGGCTCGTCAACGCCCTGCTCGACTTCTCCCGCATCGAGGCGGGACGGTTGCGGGCGGCTCCGGTGCCCGTCGACCTCTCGGCGGTCACCGCCGACCTGGCGTCCGTTTTCCGCTCCGCGATGGAGGCGGCGGGCCTGGCGTTCGAGGTCGACTGCCCGCCCCTGCCGGCCCCGGTCGCGCTCGACACGGGACTCTGGGAGCAGGTGGTGTTCAACCTGCTCAGCAACGCCCTCAAGTTCACACCCGAAGGCGCGGTGCGGGTGCGGGTACGCGCGGTGGACGGGCGCGCGGAACTGACGGTGCAGGACACCGGCACCGGCATCCCCGCCGCCCAGCTCCCGCACCTGTTCGAACGGTTCCACCGGGTGGACAATCCCCGGGCACGCTCGCAGGAGGGCAGCGGCATCGGCCTGGCCCTGGCCAGGGAACTGGTCGAACTGCACGGGGGCACTCTCACCGCCGTGTCGGTCGAGGACGAGGGCAGCAGCTTCATCGCGGCCCTGCCGCTCCGCCCCGGGGCGCGGCCGACGGAGCCCGCCAGCTCCGGTCCGCCGTCCCCGGGGGCGCAGTCGTACCTTCAGGAGGCCCTGGGCTGGCTCCAGGACGCCGAGGAGCCCGACGGCCGGTACGCCGACCCTTCCCGGGACGGCTCCCCCGCGACCGCCGCGGCCGCCACCCGCGTGCTGGTCGCCGACGACAACGCGGACATGCGCCGCTACCTCGCGCGCATCCTGCGCGGCGCCGGCCACTTGGTCACCGTGGTTGCCGACGGTCGGCGCGCACTCGCCGCGGCCCGGGCCCACCTCCCCGACCTGGTGGTCAGCGACGTGATGATGCCCGGTCTGGACGGACTCCACCTGGCCCAGGCCCTGCGGACCGACTCCCGCACCGCAGGGGTGCCCATCCTCCTCCTCTCCGCCAGGGCCGGACAGGAGGCCGCCGTCGAAGGACTGGCGGCGGGCGCGGACGACTACCTGGTCAAGCCCTTCGCCGCCGCCGAACTCCTCGCCCACGTACGCTCGATCGTCGACCTGTCCCGGGTCCGCAGCCGACACGCCCGCTGGCGCACCGCGCTGGTCGACTCCCTCCATGACGCCTTCTTCGTCTGCGACGGGGACGGCGCCGTCGTCGAGACCAACCCGGCCTTCGCCGCACTGCTCGGCCACGGCCCCGAACACCTCCCCAGCGCCCCGCCCCACCCGTGGTGGCCGGACGCCGACACCGAGCCCGACGCGCACCGGCGGACGGCGCGCGCCTTCGCCCGCCTCGTCTCCGGGGACGGCGGCCGTGCCACCCTGTCCGTGCGGCACGCCGACGGGAAGCGGCTGTGGGTGCAAGCGGCCTGCAACCGCGTCCAGGACCCCGACACGGGGACCACCGTCACCGTGGGAACCTTCCGCGACGTCACCGCCGAGTACCACGCGATCCGGCGCGAGGGTGCGGTCGCGGCCTTGGGCGAGATCGTCGCCGACGCGGTCGGCGTCGCCGGGGCCCTCGACGGAGCCGTGGCCGAACTGCGGGCCCTGTGGGACGCGGAACGGGTGCTCGCCGTACTGCTGCCCCGCGAAGCCGCACCGGTGCCGGTCGCCTGGGCCCCGGCCGCCCAGGAGGCGGCGGCCGTTCCCCGGCACCGCGATCTCGCGGCCGTGGCGGGAGCCCCGATGCTCGCGCCGATGGCAGTGCCGGGCGGGGCCGTGGTCCTGCTGGAGCACCCGGCCGGCCCGCTCGCCCTGCTGGTCGAGCTGGGCGGACGCCGGCCCTTCACCCGCGAGGACGAACTGCTCCTCACCCTGCTCGCCGGTCGTCTGGCCCAAGGGCTCGCCCGAGCCCACCGGATCGATCAGCAGCGCGAGACGGCCATCGCCCTGCAACGCGCCATCCTCGGCCCCGCCGATCTCCCGCAGGACTTCGCGGTCCGCTACGAACCGGCCACCCGCCCCCTGGAGGTGGGCGGCGACTGGTACGACACCGTCCCCCTGCGCGACGGCCGGATCGGCATCGTCGTCGGCGACTGCGTCGGCCGCGGGATCGAAGCCGCCACCGTCATGGGCCAGTTGCGCAGCGCGTGCCGTGCCCTGCTGCTCCAGGACCGCAGCCCGGCCCGCACCCTCGCCGCCCTCGACGAGTTCGCCGCCGGCGTCCCCGGGGCCCTGTGCACCACCGTCTTCTGCGCGGTCCTCGACCCGGTCACCGGTGTCCTTCGGTACTCGATCGCCGCTCACCCGCCCGGCATCGTCGCGCTGCCGGACGGCGGGACCGTCCTGCTCGACGACGGCCGGTCGCTGCCCCTCGCCGTGGCCCCCGACACGGTCAGGCCGGAGGCCGTCGCGGTGCTCCCGGCCGGCTCCGTCCTGCTGCTGGCCACCGACGGCTTGGCGGAACGCCGCGGGGTCCCGCTGCCCGAGAGCGTCGAGCACGCCGCCCGGGCCCTCGCCGAGAACGTCGGACTCCCGCTCGACCGGCTCGCCGACCGGCTGATGCAGACGCTGGCCCCACCCGGCGGTTACGAGGACGATGTCGCGCTGCTGCTGTACCACCACGGCGTCGCCCCGGCCGAAGGGCCACCGGACGGTGGCGATCCGATCGGGCAGCAGCCCTGGTGACGTGCCGTGGCATCCACGACGCCGCGCCGCGGGACGACGGCGCGCGACGACCGCTCGGGGCTGCACCCGGCCCCGTCGCCCCGACCTCCGGCTCCCGTACGGCCCCCGGTACCGGGTGTGCAGCAGCCCTCGGCGTTCCGGGCGGGCGTCGTGCCGGGAGCGAGGAGGCGGAACGGCCGTCCGACGACGGCCCGGTGGTGCATGAAGTGGTGGCACGGGGGTAGCCGGAGGTGTGTGGACAGGCCGGCGGCGCGCAGGTTACCCCCCGGACTCGGCGCGCCGCTCCTGTCCTCCGGCCGGTCTCGCTGCGGTGAGACCGGCCCCACTCCTCTCCCGGGTGGTCTTCGTCCGACGCTGCCGCCTCGGGCCGTGCGCCTCCCTGGTGTGTGCTTCGCGCACGTTCTCTCCTCGGTCCATTCCGAAGGTTCTGGGGCTGGGTCGGGCAGGTCGTCGCCCCCGGTGGGGACGGGCGGCCCTGACCCTGGCCCCACAAGTGGTGCGCGACCCTCACCCACCGGATTCCGGTCACCGCCGGCGGCGGCCGCACCACCGGCGACGTCCAGCTCGCCCACTGGATGGGCAGCCTGACTGGTTTCTTTCTTGATCATTTCAGGTAGGATCCCTGGCGCTGATGACTGGTCTTCGTCATCACCAGAGCCACCGGGGGATGGCCCCAGAAATGGATGTAGTCGCTATGAGAGCACGCGCACTGGCACGTGTCGCTGCGGGCGTGACGTTGTCACTGTCCGTGGTCGTCGGCCTCAGCGGAACGGCCGAGGCCTCCACCACCGCCCCTTACGTGCAGAAGGGGTCGCACGGACCCGCGGTTTCGTGTGTTCAGGCCTTCCTGAACGGTGTCGGCCTCGGCCACAGGATCGCCGTGGACGGCGACTTCGGGCCGGATACGGAGGGCATGGTCGAGGACTTCCAGCGCGCGTACGGCAACGGCCTCAGCAGGGACGGCATCGTCGGGCCCAAGACCGGTACCGCCCTGTGGAATTCGTACTGGCAGATCAATCCGCAGGGCGGCTTGCAGTACTGCTACGACTACATCCCGACGAACTCGTAGCCTCGCTGATGATGCCGGACGGCCCCGGCGCTCCTGCGCAGCGGAGATCCCGTTCCAGCACCGCACCCGCCAGAGCCCGACGTACCGCGCTCACGCCCCCGACGTCGACAACCCGGCGTCCGGCGCTGATGATCGGCCCTTCGGACCGTGAACCACTCCTTGTCCTCGGCGGAGCTGTACGCCAGGACGATGATGCCCGCGATCGATGCCGGCCAGCGAGATGATCGAGCCGCGGGAGAGCAGCTGGATCACCCCGGTGGCGATCGTGAGCCACTCGATCACCAGCACCGTCTTCCGGGTCCGCCGAGACCGTCGCGGCGATGTCCACCCCGGCGGCGGTCATGCTCAAGGAGAGCGTCAACCGCTCCTTCGAGACGACGCTCGCCGAGGGCGTCCGCTTCGAACGCCGGCTGTTCCACTCGGTGTTCGCCACGGCGGACCAGAAGGAGGGCATGGCCGCCTTCGCCGAGAAGCGGGCGCCGAAGTTCGAGCACCGCTGACGGTCCGCGCGTGCGCAGCCCCCTCGCCCGGGGCGGCGCACGCCGGTCAGCCCTCCGACCGCCGCAGCAGGTAGGTGTCCATGATCCAGCCCTTGCGCTCGCGTGCCGACTCGCGCAGCTCGCGGATCCGTGGGGCGGCTTCGGTCAACGGCCCGGCGACCAGGATCTCGTCGGGAGTGCCGAGGTAAGCGCCGTAGTGGATCTCCAGTCCCTGGGGGTCGAGGCCGGTGAAGGCGGCCCGGCCGTCGAGCATCACCACCACGTCGTCCACCCCCTCGGGGAACCCCTCGGCCAGGCGGCGGCCGGTGGTGATCTGCACCGGGCGGCCGACCCGGGTCAGGGTGGTGCGGTGGGCGGCGGCGAGCGCGGAGACACTGCTGATGCCTGGGACCACCTCGTAGTCGAACGCGACCGCGCCGCGGGCCCGTACGTCCTCCACCACCGCGATGACGCTGTCGTAGAGGCCCGGATCCCCCCAGACCAGGAAGGCACCCGTCTCGCCCTCGCCGAGGTGCTCGGCGGCCAGCCGCTCGACCAGGTCGGCGCGCCGGAGGCGCCAGTCGTCCACGGCGGCGGTGTACGCGGGCGTGGTGCGGTCCCGCTCCGCGTCCGGTGCCTCGACCACCCGGTGCCCGGGCCGGCCGTGCTCGGTCAGCATCCGGCGCCGCAGGTGGATCAGGTCCTGTCGTTCCTCGCTCTTGTCGAGGATGAAGAACACGTCCGTGCGACCGATCGCCCGGACCGCTTGCAGGGTGAGGTGGTCGGGGTCGCCCGCGCCGATGCCGATGACGAAGATGTGCCGCATGGGAGCCATTCTGCCGTCCCTGAGGACCTGGCCAGGACGGCGGGGAGAGGAGCGCGCGTCGCGACGGCGGGTGCCGGGCAGCGTGGTGTCGCGCTCGAACCCTTGACCGGATCTTTTCCGTGTCGCCATGATGGGCCGTCAAGTTGTGACTCCGCCCTCGGGGGAAGTCCGGTTCGAGTCCGGCGCTGACCCGCAACGGTAGGCCTCCGACTCCGCGTCGGTGGCGAGCCCGAGTACCCGTCGGCGGAGGTGTGTCGTCCACTCCTCCCGTCGTGGTCTGCGGGCCGGAGCTCAGAGGGCTGCCCGGTGCGTCGCCGAGGCCCTCCGGGCCCCTGTGTGCGGGCCCGGAAAGGTCTCCATGCCCGCGCTCCGCCGCACCCTCGGTCTGCTCGCGATACCCGCTCTCGCCCTTGCCGCCGCGCTTCCGGCGGCCACCGCCGCGAGTGCCGCGCCCGCCGCCCCGACCTCGTCCGCGACGTTCCGCCCCGACGCCGCCGCGGGCGGCTGGCTGGCCCGCCAGCTCGTCGGCGGCGACCACTTCGAGTCCGTCTTCAACGGGACCGCCTACCCCGACCAGGGCCTGACCATCGACGCGGTGCTGGCCTTCGCCGCCTCGCGCAGCTCCGACGACGCCGCCGCGAAGGCCACCGCCTGGCTGGCGAAGCCCGAGATCATCAGCGGCTACCTCGGCGACGGCACCACCGAGGCCTATGCGGGCGCGACCGCCAAGCTGCTGCTCGCCGTCGAGGTCCGCGGCGGGGACCCGACGGCCTTCGGCGGCGTCGACCTGCCGGCCCGGCTGCGCTCGCTGCAGACCGCCGGAGGCCGCTTCTCCGACCGCTCCCAGTGGGGCGACTACAGCAACGCCTTCGGCCAGTCCCTCGCCCTGATCGCCCTGCACCGCACGCCCGGTGACGCCCCGGCGGCGGCCGTCGACTTCCTGGCGAACAGCCAGTGCGCGGACGGCGGCTTCCCGGTCTCCTTCGGCCAGGCCGCCTGCACCAGCGACCCCGACGCCACCGCGCTCGCCGTCCAGGCCCTCGCCGCCACCGGTCGCGCCGCCAAGGCGAACACGGGACTCGGCTGGCTCACCGCCCACCAGAACGGCGACGGCGGGTTCGCGGCCGCCGGGGCGACCGCCTCCAACGCCAACACCACCGGCCTGGCCACCCAGGCGCTGTTCTCCGGCGGGCGCCTGGCCGCCGGGTTCAAGGGCTGGAGCCGGCTGGTCAAGTTCCAGCAGGACTGCTCCGCCGACCAGGCGGTCCGCGGCGCCGTCGCCTACGACGCGAGCGGTTTCAACGCGGGCAACGGCGCCCGGGCCACGGCACAGGCCGTCCTCGGCCTCGCGGGCACCCCGCTGGCCACGCTGTCCGCCGCCGGTGCACGCCCCGGCGCCCCGACCCTCGCCTGCCCGGCCACGGACACGGCCAGGGACACGGCCACGCCCACGGCCGTGCGCTGAACGAGCCTGACTCCAGGAGGATTTCACCGATGACCGACACCTTCACCGCGGTCCGCCCGGCCCGCCGTGCCCGCCCGGCCCGCCGTACGCTCGGGTCGATCGCCGCTGCGGCGGCCCTCACGGCCGGCCTGCTCGGCGTCTCCGCCGTCCAGGCCCCGCAGGCGCGGGCGGACGCCTGCACCGGCACCACCGGGGTCACCGTCGTGGTCGACTTCACCGCCGTCGGCGGCGGCGTCCAGACCGGCTGTGCGCCCGGCGACCCGGCCAGCGGCCTGGCCGCGCTGACCGGGGCCGGTTTCTCGTACTCCTTCCACCCGCGCTTCCCGGGCTTCGTCTGCACGATCAACGCCCTGCCGACGACCTGCACCAACCCGACCGGCAGCGCCTACTGGTCGTACTGGCACGCCCAGCACGGCGGCCCCTGGTCGTACAGCAACCTGGGCGCGGGCAGCTACAACCCGGCACCCGGCGACGTCGAGGGCTGGTCCTTCGGCGCCGGTGCCCAGCCGGGCATCACCGCGCCCTGAACCGCGTCCTGAACCGCGTCCTGAACCGCGGACGCCGACCGGTGCCCGGCTCCTCTCCCGGGAGGGGCCGGGGCACCGGTGACCCCCCCACCGCTGCGCGTCAGCCCCGGTGCCGCACCCGGGTCCTCCCGCTCGGCCACCGCTGACGCCTCATTGACTCTGCTTCGGTCAACGTGGTCTGATGAACCGATTTTTTGCCCTCGGCATTCAGGGGAAGCCGGTCCAACTCCGGCGCTGACCCGCAACCGTGGACCCACCTGAGGGTGGGTGAGCCGGAATGCCTGGACCGGGGGTGTGTTCACACAGCACTTGCGTCGTCGCGGACTACGACGTGGTCTCGACGGTCCCGTGTTCCCCGTGGGCGGCCGTCGGCTGCGCCGTTTCTCCCGTGTCGACCGACCAGGGAGTCGTCGTGAGGGTCAGCAGCAGTCGTACACGTCACAGAAACCGGGACCTCGCCTCGCTGGTGGTCGCCGGTGCCGTCGCGGTCGCCGCCTGCGGTACGGTCCTGCTGGGGCACCCCGAGAGCGCGGCAGCCCGGCCGACGATCCCGGCCCTGACCGGTGCCGACCTCACCACCGCCCGGCACGACGCGGACGGCCCCACCGCCACACCGACCCCGCCTGCCGGGAGGAAGCCGGACGCCGCCAAGGGGAGTGCCTACCTCACCGACCCGTCCCGCCTGACGGACGGTCACTACTACGAGGGGTTCCCGGCCTTCGCCGACTTCGGCCTGACCATCGACGGGGCCTACGCCCTCGCCGCGACCGGTACGGACGACGCCGCGCTGCGCAGGATCGTCGACTTCCTGGACCAGCAGGGCAAGGACGCGAGCGCGCGCACCGTCAACGACTGGACCGCCATCGGCACCGAGTACGCCGGCGGCGGGTCCATCGGCAAGGAGGCGCTGCTCGCCGAGGCGGTCGGCCGCAACCCGCGGAACTTCGGCGGCCACGACCTGATCGCCGCCCTCGCCGCGATGGTGTGCACCAAGGCCGACGCGGGCACGGGCTGCGACGCCCCGGGCAACTACACCTACGCCACCTCGGTCTTCTCCCAGGCGCTCGCCGTCATGGCCCAGCTCCGGGCCGGAGAGTCGACCGGTGCCGCTCCCGCGATCGGCTACCTGAGGAGCCTCCAGCACCCGGACGGGTCCTGGCCGAGTCTGATTCCGGCCGCCGGTGACTCGGATGTGGACAGCACGGCCATGGCCGTCATGGCCCTCGCCCTCGTCCCCGGGGACGAGGCCGCCCAGGCGGTCGACAAGGGCCTCGGCTGGCTCGCCGCACGGCAGTTGCCCGACGGCGGCTTCCCCGGCGCGGCCGGCAACTCCACCAACTCGGCCGCGCTGGCCGTCCAGGGGATGACGCTGCGCAAGGCCGCCTACGGCGGACAGATCGCCAAGGCACTCGACTTCCTCGCCGGGCAGCAGAACGGTGACGGCGGGTTCAACGTCGCCTCCACCGGGCAGCGGGGGTCGGACGTCCGGGCGTCCACGCAGGTGCTCGGCGGCGCCACCGGCATCTCCTTCGGCACGCTGTCCCGCGACCTCGGCGGCTCGCCGACGCCGACCGGGACGCCGTCCACCACGCCGTCCGGCACGCCGACCCCGACGAGTACGGTCACCCCGACGGGTACTCCCTCCACCACTCCGTCCGGTACGCCCACCCCGACCGGCACCTCCACCCCGACGACCACGTCCACCGGGACCCCGACGGGTTCGCCCACCACGACCGGGCCCGGCCCGACCACCGGCGCGCCGTCGTCCGGTGGCGTCGACGCCCCGACGGATGGCGGTGCCGAGGCGGCCGGAGGCGTCCCGGTGCAGACCGGTTCGGATCACCTCGCGAGCACCGGAACCCAGGCACTGGCGCTGACGGCGGCCGCCGGTGCGCTGACCGCGCTCGGTGCCGCTGCCGTCATCGTCGCCCGTCGCCGCCGGACGGCCGCCCCGGGGCGTCACCGGTGAGCCGGGGACTCGGGCAGCGGCTCGCCCGGCTGTCCGGGGCGGCGGCACTGACCTCGGCGCTGGCATTCGGCGGCCTCGCCGTGGGCGTGGTCCCGGCTGCCGCTGCGCCGTTGCCGATGGAGCAGTGCACCCCGACCTCCGGGGTCGTCCTCGCCGTGGACCTGAGCAAGTGGGGCGGCCCGCTGCTGCGCTCCTGCGGCTCCACGCCCACCACCGGCTACACCCTGCTGAACCAAGGGGGTTGGAAGACCACCGGCACCGGCCACGACGGCCCGGCCTTCATCTGCCGGATCGGCTACAGCGGTTACCAGGGCGGCAAGCAGTTCCCGACCCCGGACCAGGAGAAGTGCGTCCTGACACCTCCGGCCACCGCGTACTGGTCGTACTGGCACGCCGATCCGGGCCAGAACGAGTGGTCCTACAGCCAGCTCGGGGCGATGCTCTACCAGCCGAAGCCCGGCAGCGTCGACCTGTGGATCTACGGCGGCACCAACGTGGAGGGCACCGAGGGGCGTCCGACCTTCTCGCCGGACAGCGTCCGGGCCCACAACCCCAGTTCCGGCGGGCAGCCGGCCGACCCGGGCCAGGGCACGACGGGCGGCTCCGGCGGAGCGGCGAGCGGTTCCGGTACGACGGGCGGATCGGGCACGACGGGCGGCAGCGGTACGACGCGTGGCGGCGGCTCCGGCTCGACCGGGGGTGCCCCGGCCCCGGCCGCACCCCGGCCCGGCGGAACCCGTCCGCCGGCGCCCGCCGCGACCCCGGGAACGGGTACCGCGGCCACTCCTGCGGACGGCATCACCCCGCCGGGAGCGCCCGATCCCACGCCGGTACCGGCCGAAGTCTCCACCGCCCCGCCGACCGAGACCCCGAGTGACGGGCCGACACCGCAGACGGCCGTGGCCGCGGCCGGGGCGACGTCCGCGCCCGCCGTGCCCGGCGGGGTGGTGGACGCCAACCCGGTGGCCGACGCCCCGCACGACTCCGGTTCGATGGTGCCCGCTGCGCTCGGGGCGGTCCTCGTCGTGGCGCTGGGCGTGGCCACGGTGGTGGCCGCACGCCGTCGCCGCCGACGGGCCGAGTGATCCGGTGAGCGCGCAAGACACCTGCGGCCTCGGCTCCCCGCAGCGCAGCCCCGGGCGGGGCGCCGGGGGCCGGCGCGCCCCGCGCAACCTCCACCCGCTGGCCTGGTGGGCCTGGGCGCTCGCCCTGGCGACCGCGGCCAGCCGCACCACCAACCCCTTGCTGCTCCTGCTCGTCCTCGCCGTGCTCGGCTACGTGGTCACCGCCCGCCGCAGCGAGGCCCCGTGGGCCCGCGGGTTCAGCTACTACCTGTGGCTGGCGCTGACGGTGGTGGCGATCCGGGTGGTCTTCCGATGCGTCTTCGCCACCGGTATCACCCCGCACGACCACCTGCTCTTCTCCCTGCCGCACATCCCCACCCCCGACTGGTACGCGGGGATCCGGATCGGCGGCCCGGTCTCGCTGGAGGCCACGCTCTCGGCGGCCTTCGACGGGCTGCGGCTGGCCTGTCTGATCTGCTGCATCGGCGCCGCGAACACCCTCGCCAACCCCAAGCGGTCCCTGCGCGTCCTGCCCGGGGCCCTGTACGAGCTCGGCGTCGCCGTGACGGTGGCGCTCAGCGTCGCGCCCCAGCTGGTGCAGAGCGTCCAACGGGTCGCCCGGGCACGGAGGTTGCGTGCGGGGGGGCGCAAGGGCGTCCGCGCCCTGCACAGCATCGTGGTGCCGGTCCTGGAGGACGCGCTGGAGCGTTCGCTGGGCCTCGCGGCCGCGATGGACTCGCGCGGCTACGGGCGTTCCGGCACCGCCTCGCGCCGCTCCCGCCGGCTCACCGGGGTGCTGATGCTGCTCGGCATGTGCGGCCTGTGCGCCGGGGTGTACGGACTGCTGGACGGGACGGCCCCGGCCGCGCTCGGCCTGCCCGCCTTCCTCGCGGGTGCCGTGCTCTGCGTGGCGGGTCTGCTGCTCGGCGGGCGCCGGGTGCGGCGCACCACCTACCGGCCGGACCGCTGGCGGGCCGCCGAGTGGGGCGTGGCCGGTTGCGGAGTGGCCGCCGCCGTGCTGCTGTCCGCCACCGTCGGCTACGACGCCACCGACCTCAACCCCTCCCTCTACCCGCTGACCTGGCCGACGCTGCCGCTCGTCCCGGTGCTCGCCCTGCTCCTGGCGGGCGCGGCCGGGATCGTCTCGCCGCCGCCCGGCCGCACGCCCGAACGGACCGCACCGGCCGCACCGAAGCCGCCCGTACGGACCCGCACCGACCGCACGACCTCCGAGGTGAGCACGTGATCCGATTCGACCGGGTCGGTGTGGTGTACGACGGCGAGACCACGCCCGTCCTGCGCGACGTCGACCTGCACATCCCGGAGGGCGAGCTCTGCCTGGTGGTCGGCCGTACCGGGGCGGGCAAGTCCACCCTGCTCGGCGCCGTCAACGGCCTCGTGCCGCACTTCACCGGCGGCACCCTGCGAGGCCGGGTCACCGTGGACGGCCGGGACACCGCCCACCACCCGCCGAGAGAACTCGCCGACGTGGTCGGCGTCGTGGGACAGGACCCGTCGGCCGGCTTCACCACCGACACGGTGGAGGAGGAACTCGCCTACGTCATGGAGCAGTTGGCGATCCCCCCGGACGTCATGCGCAAGCGGGTCGAGGAGACCCTGGACCTGCTCGGCCTGGCCGAGCTGCGCCACCGCGCCCTGCACGAGCTCTCCGGCGGCCAGCAGCAGCGCGTCGCCATCGGATCAGTCCTCACCGCGCACCCCCGCGTGCTGGTCCTGGACGAGCCGACCTCCGCGCTCGACCCGACGGCGGCCGAGGAGGTGCTGGCCGCGATCACCCGGCTGGTCCACGACCTCGGGGTGACCGTCCTGCTGGCCGAGCACCGCTTGGAGCGCGTCGTCCAGTACGCCGACCGCGTCGCCTACCTGCCGGGGGACGGGACGGTCGTGCACGGTCCGCCCGCCGAGGTCTTCCGGGACACCACGATCGCGCCGCCCGTCGTCGACCTCGGCCGCCTGGCCGGATGGCGGCCGCTGCCGCTGTCCGTCCGGGACGCCCGCCGCGCCGCCGCACCGCTGCGGGAGCGGCTCACGGACGTACCGGTTCCCCCGCCGCGCCGGGCAGCGGCGGCGGGGGAACCGGTGCTGGAGGCGAAGGGCGTGGTGGTCCGGTACGGGCCGGTGGCCGCCGTCCGGGACGTCCGGCTGGACCTGCGCGCGGGCGAGGTCACGGCGCTGATGGGCCGCAACGGCTCCGGCAAGTCCTCGCTGCTGTGGGCCCTCCAGGGCTCCGGGCCCCGCCAGGGCGGCAGCGTGAAGGTCACCGGTGCCGGGGGCGGGAAGGCCGAGGACCCCAAGCGCCTGCCCGCGGCCAGGGCCCGGCAGCTGGTCGGGCTCGTCCCGCAGACCCCCACCGACCTGCTGTACCTGGAGACGGTCGCCCGGGAACTCGCCCAGAGCGATGCCGAAGCCGAGGGCGCCGACGGGCCGACCGCCCGGCAGATCCTGGACCGCCTGGCCCCCGGGATCCCGGACGACACCCACCCCCGGGACCTCTCCGAGGGGCAGAAGCTGGCCCTCGTCCTGGCGATCCAACTGTCCGCCGCACCAAGGGTCGTGCTGCTGGACGAACCCACCCGGGGGCTCGACTACCACGCCAAGGAGGCGCTCACCGGCATCGTGGACGCGCTCGCCGCCGAAGGCCGTACGGTCGTCGTCTCCACCCACGACGTCGAGTTCGTCGCCTCCGCCGCCGACCGCGTCGTGGTGATGGCCGAGGGCGAGATCGTCGCCGACGGGCCGACCGCCCAGGTCATCGTCGCCTCGCCCACCTTCGCCCCGCAGACCGCCAAGATCCTCGCCCCACTCGGCTACCTGACGCCCCGGCAGGTCGCCGAGGCCCTCGAACCGGCGGAGGCCGCGCGATGACCGCCGTACGGATCCCCGGCCGGGCCCGCGTCGTCGTCGCCCTGGCCGCCTTCATCGGCCTGGTCGCCTTCACCTGGCCGTTCGTCGTCGCACCCGGGAAGTTCGGCTCCAACTACGCCCCGCCGCTGATCTTCGCCGCCCTGCTCGTCCTGGTCCTCGCCGTCGTTATCGCCGAGATCTCGGCGGGCGGCATCGACGCCAAGGCGCTCGCCATGCTCGGCGTCCTGTCCGCCGTCAATGCCGGGCTCCGACCCCTCGGCGCCGGGACGGCCGGCGTGGAGACGGTCTTCTTCATCCTCGTCCTGGCCGGCCGCGTCTTCGGCCCCGGCTTCGGCTTCACCCTCGGCTGCACCTCGCTGTTCGCCTCCGCCCTGCTCACCGGTGGAGTCGGCCCCTGGATGCCCTACCAGATGTTCGGCTGCGCCTTCGTCGGCATGCTCGCAGGCCTGCTGCCGAAGACCCGGCGCCGCCGGGTGGAGGTGCCCGTGCTGGCCGTGTACGGGGCCTTCTCCGGCTACCTGTTCGGCTTCCTGCTGAACCTGTCCTTCTGGCCGTTCTCCACCGACCCGAACAGTTCGATCGCCTACCTCCCCGGTCTGCCCTTCACCGAGCAGTGGCACCGCTACCTGCTGTTCGACCTCGCCACGTCGCTCGGCTGGGACACCGGCCGCGCCGTCACCACCCTGACCGCCGTGCTCGTCGTCGGGCCCGCCGTCCTGACCGTCTTCCGCCGAGCGGCCCGCCGCGCCAACTTCGAGCCCACCGTGCGCTTCGAGGCCGATTGACGGCCCCGGCGGACAGGCCTACTCTGCCGGATGTAGTGATGGCGTAAGGAAGCCGGTGGAACTCCGGCACGGTCGCGCCACTGTGAGCGGATCGCCCTTCGGGGCGGCCCGCGAGTCAGATACGACGCCATCACGATTCGCCCCAACAAGAGCGGGACGCACGATCCCCGAAGGAGGCTCCACCGTGAGCACCAGTATGCCCGGACCCTCTGCCCTGCCCGTCCCGGTCGTGGTGCCGGCGTCCAAGGCCGTCGCCTGGCTCGTCGTCACCGCGTTCCTCGCGCTGGCCGTCTACTACTTCATCGGCGTCGACCAGGGTGCCTACTCCGTGTTCGGCAAGGACATGCACATCCACGAGTTCGTCCACGACTCGCGGCACTTCCTCGGCTTCCCCTGCCACTGACGAGCGGAAGCAGCGAACAACCAGACATGGAGAAGAAACTCATCCTGCGCGGCGTGCTCGCCGGCGCAGTGGCCGGCCTGCTCGCCTTCGTCTTCGCGCGGATCTTCGCCGAGCCGCAGATCAACGCGGCGATCGAGTACGAGAGCGGTCGTGACGACGCGCAGGGCCTGCTGGACAAAGCCGCCGGGCTGCCCATGGACATGGGCGGACCGGACATCTTCAGCCGCACCGTCCAGGCCAACGTCGGCATCGGCGCCGGCATGATCCTGTTCGGTGCGGCGATGGGCGCGCTGTTCGCGGTGGCGTACACCGTGTGCCTCGGCCGGACCGGCAGGCTCCGCCCGCGCAACCTGGCGATGCTGGTGGCCCTGGGCGGGTTCCTCGGCCTGTACCTCGTGCCGTTCGTCAAGTACCCCGCCAACCCGCCGGCCATCGGACACCCCGACACCATCCGCGACCGCGGCAACCTGTACCTGGCCATGGTCGCCTGCTCGCTCCTGTTCCTCGTGCTGGCGGTCTGGCTCGGCAAGCGCCTCCAGGCCCGGTTCGGGAACTGGAACGCCACCCTGCTCGCCGCCGGCGCCTTCGCGGCGGCGATCGGCATCGTCATGGCGGTGCTCCCCTCGCTCGGCGAACTCGCCGACAACGTCCAGCAGTTCGGCCATCACGCGACCGAGACGCCGCTGCCGCTGACCGACGACAAGGGTGCCATCGTCTACCCGGGCTTCCCGGCGGACACCCTGTTCGAGTTCCGCTTCTACTCGGTGGCCGCGCAGCTGCTGCTGTGGGCCGCGCTGGGCCTGCTCTTCGGACCGATGGCCGAGCGAGTGATCAACGCCCGTACGGCGGCCGCCACGGCGGTCCCGGCCGAGTCCGGCTCCGAGCCGGTCGGCGCGGCGTGACGCACACCCGACCGAGGGCCGCGACGCCGCAGCGGCGCCCGGGGCCCGGGCCGGTGGTTGCGGCCGGCAGCCCAGCGGGCGCGGGGGGGGCCCCGTACCGCCCGGGCCGGGAGACCCCATAGAA
>NZ_JBHYGR010000029.1:43601-61494 GCF_042738155.1 Kitasatospora sp. NPDC059088
GTTTTTGTTATCCGACCCCCCCCCCCGGGGGGCCGCCCCCCCCCCGCGGGGCGGGGCCCTCGGGCCGTTCTTCGCCTACGAGACCCATGGGGCCGAGGGGAGCCACGAGACCCGCCGGGCCCATGAGACCCATGACGACGGCGCAGTCGCCGTGCCGTGGCGGCCGATGGCCGAACTCCTCGACGATCCAGCGGTGTTGGGGGAGCGGGTGGCCTTCGCCCGGAACCACCTCGCGGCGGCGGGGGGCCGTCCGCCCGAGGCGGTCGAGCAGCGGGTGGCGGCCTCGGTGACCCACCTGGGGCTGGTGGCGCGGCTGCTCTCACCCGCGTTCGCGGTGGCCGTCCTGGACGGGGCGCTGCTCGGGTACGGGCTGCGGGAGGCGAGGTGGCAGCCGACGCCGGGCGGCCTGTTCCCGCTGTCGCTGCCCGCCCGTGACGCCGTTCCCGTCGCCGACCCGGCCGAGCTCGCCGCGCGGTTCGCGGCGGAGGTGCTGGACGGGCCGGTGCGGGAGCTGGGCGAAGCGGTGGCCGCCTACTCCGTCTCACCGCGGATCCGCTGGGGCAACGTCGCGTCGGCGGTCAACGGCGCGGCCGCGGGCGTCGCCCGCTCGCGGCCGGAACTCGGCCTGGAGGAAAGGGAGTTCACCAGGCACCTGCTGGCGGTTCCGCCGCTGCGCGGGGCCGGCACCGTGGCCGCGGACGGCACCGGCTTCCGCCGCCGCAGCTGCTGCCTGATCTACCGGGCCGCACCCGACCGGGCCGGCGCGCTGTGCGGCGACTGCGTCCTGGCCGGACCGCCGGCCGCCTGAGCGGAGCAGGGGCGCTCTCGGGCCTGAACGCCTACGCCCCCTTGCCCGGCCGTCGGTCCCCGGGTCGCCGCGCGGACCATCCGACTGCCCACCGAGGCCCTGATCGGCTGGCCGGCCGATCGAAGGGGTGACCGGCCGTACGGTTTTCGGCCAAGTGGGTCGCTGGCGCCGGGCCGTTCCACGACTCCGCTTAGGGATACCTGCGGGCATGTTATTGAACATGTCCCTGACAGGAGTGTCCGGGCGGTGACGGCCGGACGCTGTGACCGGTGTTCCGTTTGGAGGCACGGCGGTTCGGTGGATCCGGCCAAGGTGTACCGGCCCTGTTCCGTGGGGTCCGTCGTTCGCGGAGGATTCGTTGCCCGAGTCCTCCGGTCGGGACCGGAGGAGCGTGGATACGCGTCCTGCCGTGCCGCGGGTCCGGCGGACGTCGACGGGGTTGGAGGGGGCTTTGTCCAGAGGTGCCGGCATGGCGCGGTCGTCCGCGCGCTCGCGGTTCCGGTGGATCGTGTTCGTGGCGGCGACGGCGCTGGTGGCTCCGTTGGCACAGGCAGGAGGCCTGCCACCGGCGCAGGCGTCCGCGTCCGCGCCCGCGTCCGCGTCCTCACCCGCATCCGCGGCATCGAGAGCGGTGCCGCGGGATCTGCCGATCCTGTCGGTCCCGTCGGCGGCCGGGCGGCAGCCGCTGGCCGAACTGCGGGAGCCGAAGGCCGACTTCGCGCCCTTGGCGGCCGGCGGGGATCCGCGCTCCGGCGAGCGGGGGCGCGAGCGCGCCGCAGCCCAGGAGGCGCCGCAGACCAGCCCGGTGTCCCCGGTCGACGGCGCCGTGGTGGGGACGGAGACGCCCGCGCTGCAGGTGGCCGCGGCCGGTGACGGCGTCCTCTACTGCTTCAAGGTCTCCACCGGGTTCGACGGCCGTTCCGGCAGCGTGGTGGACTCCGGGTGCCTCGACCAGCCGCAGTGGACGGTCCCCAAGCACGTGCTGCACGACGGCGGCCGGTACACCTGGACGGCGGCGACCGCAGTGTCCGGCGGGACGACCGCCACGCCGCCGCAGTGGGTCGGGCACTTCACGGTCAACCAGCGGGTCGGCGACCCGGGGCCGGCGCCGACCGACCACCTGGGCCCGGTCACGGTGAACCTGTTCAACGGCAACGCGCACGTCGAGGCCGCCGGGCCGGCGTTCCAGACCGTCGGCGGATCGGCGGGCGTCAACCTCGCCTACAACTCCCGGGAGGGCGCCCCGCACGGCGTCCGCGCCTCGTACTTCAACGACTCCCGGCACGCGGGCACCCCGGACGCGATCCCGGTGATGGTGCGCGGCGAGTCACAGGTCAACCTGGACTGGGGCATCCCGTGGACCGGCAACCCGGACAACCTGCCGTGGCGCGACAACCCGATGCCGCCCGCCCTGGACAAGAACTGGTTCGTGGTGCGCTGGGAGGGCCAGTTCAAGGCCCCGGTCACCGGGGACTTCCGGTTCGCCGGCGCCCACACCGACGGCGCCCGGATCTGGCTGGGCGACAAGCTCGTCTACGACAACGCGGGGCCCGCCGAGCCCGGCAACGACTTCCTGCTGCCCGGCCCGCGCCAGGCCGGCGAGGTCGCGTTGAAGGCCGGCCAGTCGGTGCCGATCCGGGTCGAGCTGTACCACCACTCCGACGACCGTCCGCGCATGGTGCTGTGGGCCAAGAGCAGCACCGGCACCGACGACCACCGCACCCACAACCTGGATCCGAGGATCGTGCCGACGGAGTGGCTGCTCTCCGCGGACTCCCAGGCGCTGCCGGCGGGTTGGACGCTGTCGGCGCAGTCCAGCGGCTACAGCCGTGCCGAGATGCTGGACGGCTCGGTGGTGCTCACCGACGGAGCCGGCGGCAAGCACACCTGGGCCAAGGCCTCCACGAGCGGCTACGCGCCGCCGGCCGGTGAGGACGGCGTCCTCGCCTTCGACACCTCGGGCCGGATCACCCTCACCGAGGGCGACACCGTGTCGCTGTTCAACCCCGACGGCACGCTGGCGGCGGTGGAGTCGGTCCTGGACGGCAAGAAACCGGCCGCCCTGCAGTACCTCTACAGCGGGACGCCGCCGCGGCTGACGCAGATCAAGGACCCGGTCTCCGGCCGCTCGCACCAGCTCTTCTACAACACCGACGGCGGCGACGGCTGCTACGGCGCAACGCCCCGCCCGCCCGGCTCGGACCCGGCGCCGCCGCAGATGCTCTGCCGCATCCGCTACTGGGACGGCAGCGAGACCAGGCTCTGGTACCAGATGGGCACCCTGGCCCGGGTCGAGAACCCCGGCGCGGTCATGCAGGACTTCGACTACCTGGGCCGGGCCTCGGCCAAGCAGCGCTACGACGAGGCCGGGGACAACGAGGAGGAGAAGCAGAAGGCCCTGGACAGCATCGGGCCGCTGGCCACCATCCGGGACGCCCTGGCCTACGACTGGGTGGCGCACCAGGCCCCGTCCGCGGCGAACGCGTGCACCAACACCGGTGACACCGCCGCCGTCTGCACGGTGATCGGCTACGACTCCGTGACCGAACAGCCCCAGGAGCCGCCCGCCCTGCGCGCGGTCCAGGTGCTGGCACTGGCCCCGGACGGCCGCTCCGCCGACAAGCGCGCCGAGCACTTCTACCAGTACTACCTGGAGCGCAAGCAGGCCACCGTGGCCCTGGCCGGGGTGTACGACTCCACCCGCTCCCGCACCGTCACCTACGACGACGCCGGACGCACCCTGGTCACCACCGACTTCACCGGGGCGAGCATCGCCGCGGAGTGGAACACCAAGGACCAGGCCACCGCGGCCGTCGACAGCGCCGGCCGCCGCTCCACGACGGTCTACGACCACGCCGACCGCCCGGTCGACAAGTACGGGCCCGCACCGGCGTCCTGCTTCACCGGCCAGACCCCGACACCCGCCTGCGCGGCGAAGATGCCGCACACCCACACCACCTACGACGAGGGACTGGCCGGGCTGTCGGCCGCCTTCTACGACAACCCGGAACTGGCGGGCGTCCCGCAGGCGTTCGCCACCGGGGTCGGCGCCGCCGACGGGGCACTGTCACGGTCGTGGGGACCGAGCCCGCCGGTGGCGAACACCGGCGGCTGGTCCGGACGCTTCACCGGCGAGGTGCAGTTCCCGGCCGCCGGGCAGTACGGCCTCGGGTTCACCGCCGTCGACGGCGTCCGCCTCTGGGTCGACGACGTCCTGACCGTCGACAGCTGGAGCGACAAGCCCGCCACCGCAGTCACCGGCACGTACGCCAACACCACGGCCGGCAGCCGGCACCGCGTCCGCGTCGACTACTACAACCGCTCCGGCACGACCGGGGCCCTGGCCTTCACCTGGACCCCGCCCGGCACCGGTACCCCGGTCCCGGTACCCGGGACGAACCTCGCCCCCCGCTACGGCTGGGCGACGGGCACCACCACCGACGACACCTCCGGCGGCGACCAGGAGCGGGCACCGTCCAAGCACAGCGCCAGCAGCTACTCGGACCCGGCGGCGGGCATCGACCCGGCGTACGGGCTCACCGTGTCCACCACGGCCGATCCCGGCGGAATGGGTCTGACCGCCCGTACCACCTACGAGCGTCCGGGCGACGGATACCTGCGCAGGCTGGCCTCGGCCATGCCTGCCGGAGACATCGCCGACCCCGACAAGCGCACCACGACCGTCTACTACGGCGATTCCGAGACCCGCGCCAACCCCTGCGATCCGAGCGCTCCGGCCGCCAACCAGGGCGGCATGGCGAAGACCGCCACTGCGGCCAAACCGGACAGCGGGGCGGCGCTCACGGGGGAGACGGTGTACGACGAGGCGGGCCGCGTGGTGGCCCAGCGCGTCAACGACGAGCCGTGGGCCTGTAACAGCTACGACGCACGTGGACGGGTGGTCAAGAAGAGCGTTCCCGCGCAGGGGGGCAAGCCGGGTCGTACGGTCGTCACGGACTGGGCGGTCGACGGTGATCCGCTGATCTCGAAGCTGACCGACGAGAACGGGTCGATCACCACCGGGATCGACCTGCTCGGCCAGGAGGTCCGCTACACCGACGCCAACGGCGTCACCTCGACCTCCACGTACGACCAGGTCGGGCGCCTGATCACGGACACCACCACGGTCAAGGGCGTGTCCAGCACCGTGACGTACGCCTGGAACGACGCCACCCAGTTGACCAGCGTCAAGCTGGACGGGACCACCGTCGCCACGCCCGCCTACGATGCGTCCACCGAACTGGTCGGTGTCGCCTACGGCAACGGATCCCGCCTGGACTCGCTGGTACGCAACAGCGCGGGCAAGGCAACGGCGTTGGCGTGGAGGACCTCCGCGTCCACGGTCGTCGACACGGTCACCCGGTCCCGCGACAACCGGGTCACCGACGACGTGGTGACCGCGGACGGGAAGTCCGTCGCGACGTACGCCTACACCTATGACACGGTGGGCCGGCTCGTCGCGGCGAGCGTCCCGCACCACCAGCTCACCTACCGGTTCGACCCGACCGACGGTTGCGGGACAGCGAAGGCCGCCGGGCTGAACACCAACCGCACCACGTCCACGGACAGTCTCAACGGTGCCCCGGCGGTCGCCACCGGC
This sequence comes from Kitasatospora sp. NPDC059088, assembly GCF_042738155.1. NCBI lineage: Bacteria > Bacillati > Actinomycetota > Actinomycetes > Kitasatosporales > Streptomycetaceae > Kitasatospora > Kitasatospora sp. NPDC059088. The sequence goes on from NZ_JBHYGR010000029.1 coordinate 49,010, forward strand.
TATTGCTACGACGGTGCCGACCGGCTGACGTCCACCAGTGGTGGCACCGCGCTGTCGTTCGGCTACGACGACCTCGGCGACACGGTCAAGGCCGGGGGCGACACCCTGGGGTACGACGTCACCAAACGGCACGTCCAGACCACGACCGCCTCCGGGACAGCGATCTCGTACACCCGGGACCCGGCCGACAGGCTGACCGCCCGCACGGTCACCGGTGCCACGGACGTGTCGAAGAACGGGACCACCCGCTACTCCTACAGTTCCAAGCACGACGACGCCGACCTCATCCTCAGCAAGGACGGCGGACTGCTCCAGCGGATCGTGGCACTGCCCGGCGGCGTGCTGCTGACCAAGAACTACGACCAGACCGCCACCACCAACTGGTCCTACCCCAACATTCACGGGGATGTGCTGTTCACTGCGGACGGGGCCGCCACCCTCACGGGTGGCATCCGCCTCTACGACCCCTACGGCCAGACCATCGACCCCGCCACCGGCTCCTTCACCGACGTCCCGATCCCCGCCACCGTCGCCGGCGGGATGGACTTCGGGTGGCTGGGCCAGCACGAACGGCCGGTGGAACACCTGGCTGGCCATCAGGCCATCGAGATGGGCGCCCGCCTCTACCTGCCGGTACTCGGCCGCTTCCTCCAGGTCGACCCCGTCGCGGGCGGATCGGCCAACGACTACGACTACGTCAACGCGGACCCGGTCAACGGCTTGGACCTCGCCGGTACCTTCGGCTGGAAGTCCGTCGTCTCCACCGCCACCAAAGCGGCAGAAGTCGTGGCCTACGTGCCGGGCCCGATTGGAACTGTCGCCTCCGGCGCAGCCGCAGCCGGGCAGCTGGCGCAAGGGCACTACAAAGAAGCCGCCATGGACGCGCTCGGTGCCATCCCCGGTGGCAAGCTCGCCAGCACTCTCGCCAGAACCGCCGGAAAGGAAGCCTCGACGGTCGGTAGAGCCGTGCAAGCTGCGGAGAAGTGCAACTCCTTCTCCGTGGAGACCCCTGTGGTGATGGCCGACGGCTCGACCAAACCCATCAGCGTCGTTCAGGTCGGCGACCGGGTCCAGGCCACGGACCCCGCCACCGGCGCGACCCTGGACGAGCCCGTCACGGACGTCATCGTCGGCCACGGCACGAAGCACCTCATCGACATCGGTCTCGATGCCCGGACCCCTGGGACCACGATCACCGCGACCGCCAACCACCCGTTCTGGGTGGACGGCCCGGGCTGGACCGACGCGGGGGACCTGCGGCTCGGCGACCGCATCCGAAGCGGAGGCGGCGTCGACGTCGCGACCGTCACCAGCGTGCACGATCGCGGTGACGTGGACGGCCAGACCGTCTACAACCTCACCATCGGCCACGTCCACACCTACTACGTACTGGCAGGGCCCACCCCCGTCCTGGTGCACAACAACAGTTGCGGCCTGCCGCAAGAGGGCGTTTACGCGTTCAAGGACAGGGCGGACGCGCAAGGGCGCACGTACGTGGGGCAGACCAACGACTTCGACCGCCGACTGAAGGAGCACGCCAGGAACGGCAGGACGGAGAAGGGAGACGACGTCCTGCTCGTCCACGTGCCGGGTGGCAAGGCAGCCCGCGAGAAGGAAGAAGCGTCTCTCATCGCCGAACTCGGAGGCAAGGGAAACCTTTCGAACAAGGTCAATTCTCCGGGGTACAGGCCGTAAGGACCCTGATAGATGCGCTACGAAAGGATCACGCCGGTGACAACCGAACGACCAAGGCAGAGACGGACCTTATGGAGGAAAGCCACCGTCGTCGCGGCGGTGCTGTGCGCGGCAGTGGGACTCATGGCGTCCCCCGCCGCCGCGCGTGAGGAGAGTGGCACGTCGGTCACGGCGCTGGTCCAGCTGACCTTCGCCAACGTCAGCAACGGGAAGCTGCTGGACATCCAGGACGGCAGCTACGACGACAACGCGGCCGTCTCCGTCAACCCGGCGCCGGGGTCCGCCACGACGTGGCGCATCAACACGAACACGAGCCTCGGCTCGGGCTTCGCCATCGTCAACACCACCACCGGCAAGTGCGTGGACCTGACCACCGCCCGCTACCAGCTGCGGCAACAGCCCTGCGACGGGCGGGCGTCCGAGCAGTGGTACTTCCAGCCGATCGCCGGATCGGCGCAGAAGGCGTTCAGGATCCGCCAGGTCGGCGACAACTCCTGCCTGACCGTCCAGATACCCCCCGCCTACGACAACTGGGCGTACACCTACCGCTGCGACAACACGCCGTACCAGCAGTGGACGCTGCCCGACGCGGTCTACCAGACGGCGTGGAACATGGCCGTGGACTACGCGGCCGCCCGGTGCAACAAGGACACGGCGACCTGCTCGTGGTCCACGACCAGCCAGACACCGCCGTTCACGCTGCCGGAGGCCTGCGTCTCCCCGATCTGGTTCAACGACACCTCGACCACGATCCCGTGGGAGTTCTCGCTGAGCACCACCACGGGGTGGACCAACACCATCGGCTTCAAGCTCGGCGGGAGCCTGAAAGTCGGCGGCAACATCGGCCTGGCCAACGTCGAGCTGACGATCACCGGTGAGATCAACGGATCGACCACGCTGGACCTCAAGCAGGAGCTGGGCAGCAAGCTGACCGTGAGCGTGCCCCCGCGCCAGTACGGCTGGGTCACGCTGTCCGAGCTGGCCACGAAGGCCACCGGAACCTTCACGTTCGACGCCCAGGGCTTCCCCTGGACCGCCGACGACACCATCACCGTGCCCCTCAAGTACGACACCAACGGCGGCGCGAGCATCTACAGCGCACGGACCAGGCCCACGTTCACCAACTGCGCCGGAACGTAGCAGCGCCCGGTCGGGTGAGGGGGTGTGGTGGCCCAGGCCACCGCACCCCCTCGTCGCGCTGTGTGATCACGCCCGTCGACTACCCCTCGTCGACGTCCGGGTCGACGGCTTCGTTGGCGCGGTCGATCTCGGCCATGTGCTCCTCCGCCCAGGTCCGCAGGCCCGCGAGCACGGCCTCCAGGGACAGCCCGAGTCCGGTGAGCCGGTAGAACACCCGCGGCGGCACGGTCGGTTCGACCCGGCGCGACACCAGCCCGTCGCGGGTCAGGCTCCGCAGTGTCACGGACAGCATCTTCTGCGAGACGCCGGGCATCCGGCGTCTCAACTCCGCGAAGCGCACCTCGTCCGGTGCGGCGTCGGCGAGCGTCTTGACGGTCATGGACGTCCACTTCGTGCCGATGCGGTCCAGCAACTGCCGCGTCGGGCAGAGCGGATCGAACAGGTCGCCGCGTGCCCCGCGACCGGCGGCCCGGGCTCCTCGGGTGGTCACCCGTGGCTCACCACCTTCCCTGAAAGTGCCGTCTAGGAAGCGGTCCGACGGTTACCTATCGTTCCGTGGTAACCAATGGTAACCGTCCTGAGGGGCCGTCATGCCCGTCCCCACCGCACACCGACTGCACCGCATCGCGACGAACGGCGTCCACCTCAACGTCGCGATCGCCGGGGACGGGCCCGCGGTCCTCCTGCTGCACGGCTTCCCGCACACCTGGCGACTCTGGAGCGGCACCATGGACCGACTGGCCGGCCGCTACCGGGTCATCGCCCCGGACCTGCGGGGCCTCGGCGCCAGCGAACGCGCCGTCGGGGGTTACGACGCCGGCGCCCTGGCCGCCGACGCCGAGGGGCTGCTCGACGCACTCGGCGAGCCCTCGGCGGCGGTGGTCGCCATCGACGCGGGGACCGCCCCCGCCGTCCTGCTCGCGCTGCGCCGGCCCGACCTCGTCCGGCGCCTGGTCGCGATGGAGGCACTGCTCGGCACCCTGCCCGGAGCCGAACACGCCGTCACGGGCGGTGCCCCGTGGTGGTTCGGCTTCCACGCCGTCCCCGGCCTCGCCGAAACCGTCCTGGCCGGGAACGAGGCGCCGTACGTCGACTGGTTCCTCGACGCGGGGACGCTCGGGCGAGGAGTGCCCGACGACATCCGTGCGTCGTTCGTTCGTGCCTACACCGGCAGCGAGGCCCTCCGCTGCGCGTTCTCCTACTACCGGGCCCTGCCCACCAGCGCGCAGCAGATCCGGGACGCCGTCGCGACGGCTCGGCTGACCATGCCCACCATGGCCGTCGGCTCGCACCCCGTCGGCACCGGGCTCGAACGCCAACTCCGCCCCATCGCCCACGACTTGGTCGGCCACCTGCTCCGGGACTGCGGCCACATCATCCCCCTCGACCGCCCCGACGACCTGTACGCGCTCCTCGACCCCTTCCTCTCCGCCGACCTGCCGAACTGACCGGACCCGAGCCGCGGAGTGCCCTCGTGCGGACCCTCAAGACCCGCGAGCGGATCGAGCGGCTCACCGAGCTGCCTGAGCAGTCTCAATCCGGCGTGCGGAGGCTGATGCGCGCCTCCTTGAGCTGCGGATCGCACTGGTTGTCGCGAAGTCTTGACAGTGCGTGATGAGCTGAGAACTCCGGTGCTGTACTCCAGGGACGCGAGGGACACGGCATGCCATGGTTCGACGAGAGCGGACGCCATCAGGGTTTCCCGGCGGCGGTGTTGGCGGACGGCAGCGAGCCGGCGCCGTTGCCGGACGGGCGCACGACCTGGTGGCTCTACAACGGCGCGGACGGCCCGCGGGCCGTCGCGGTGCGGGGCGGTTGGTAGCTGTCGCATTGCCGTGAGCGGTGACTGTGGGGGTTCGGCGTTCCGAGCAGCGCACGCCTTCGGTGATCGTGTGGCCGGGGCGGCAGCCGACGAAGTCAAGCAGCCAACCGGCGCTGGCGCGGAGTCGGCCGTCGCTGTCCCGGCGGATGGGGCAGCCGAGGCCGGACCAGCGCGTGGCCTGGGCGTCGGCGGAACTCAAGCCCGGTTCGGTCGGCGCCTGGGACTGTTCGGATCGTTGTCACCTGGGCGCCATAGCGTGGCGCGGGCCCCGCCTCACGGCAGGGCCCGCGCTTCTGCGGCGTTCTCAGGCTGTCACCGTCACCGTGGTGGTCTCGGGGCTGGCGCTGTTGCCCTGGTAGACGGTGTCCCCGCTGTAGACGGCGGTGATGGTGTGGGTGCCGGCGGTGTGGAAGGCGGTGACGGTCCCGGCCGCCGCGCAGGTGCCGAGGGAGAGGAACAGGCGTCCGGTGCCGAGGGTCGTGCCGGTGGTGGTGTCGGTGAACGTGACCGTGCCGGTCGGCCTGGTCGTGGCGCTCGTACTGGCCGGGCAGACGATGTCACTGAGCACGACCGGAGCACCGACCCGGGTGCGGGAGGGCATCGCGGTCAGGGTCGTCTTCACGGGCTTGCCCGGGGTGGTGTAGCTGATGGTGATGCCCGGGGCGGCGCTGGTGGCGGTGGGGCCGGTGCCGCCGGCGGGGACGAGCGACGAGCCTCCGCCGCCGCCACCCCCGCCGCCGCTCGGACTGATGAAGGGGTTGATGTTGCCGCCGCCGCCTCCGCCGTAGTAGCCGCCCCCGCCGGCACCGCCGGTCAGGGAGGCGCCCGGGCCGCCTCCGGTGCCGCCGGTACCGAGGGTGCCAGTCCCACCGCCGAACACCCCGCCCCCGCCGGTGCCGCCGACCCCGCCCTGGGTGGACGTCCCCGCCCCGCCGCCGTTTCCTCCGTTGCAGGTCGCGTTCGTGCCCGGCTGGCCGGCGTCTCCGCCTGCGCTTCCGGTGCACTGGCCGGCCCAGCCGGCTCCGCCGCCGCCCGCGGCCACGATGAGGCGGGAGTCGGTGGTGGTGAGGGGCGTGGTGCCGGGCTGGGTGCGGACGTCGGAGGCGCCGCCGCCGCCTCCGCCGAAGTGGGTGCTGCCACCGCCGTTGAACCCGCCGGTGCACTGCGCGCTACCGGCGCACTGGGCGCCGCCGGTGGCGGTGGCGCCGACTTCGACGTAGAGGGTCTGTCCACCGGAGAGCCCGGTGAGGGTGCCGGACACCTGGGCGCCCCGGCCGCCGCCGACGCCGTTGTCCTCCACGCCGCCGGCCCCGCCGATCGCCGTGACGTCGACCTGCGTGACACCGCCGGGCACGGAGAACGTCTGCTCGGCGCCGGTGGAGGCGAACGTACAGGTGGTGGTGGGGCCGGACACCGTGCAGGTGCCCTGTGCGTGGGCGGGCGCGGGCAGCGCCAGCGGGGCGACGGCCGCGGCGCAGAACACGGCGGCCGCCATGGCCGCCACCCGGCTCCGACGCCCGGGCGAACCGGCATGGTGCCCGTGCGTTGAGCCCGGCCGGTCGGCGACCTCCGACAGTGGGAACATCACGATCAACTCCAGAAGACGGAAGAGGGTCTCTCGGCGAGGGATCGCCTTCCGTCACTGTCGATCACACGGGCGGGGTCGCGGTCGCCCACCGGGCTGACACACCGCCGGTTCACACCGGCGGCCCCTGGCCGGGCGTTCGGCAGTACCCGAGTCCAACGGGTGCGGGCGGAGGCGGAGGTGGAGGGCCGGGCGCCGGCGACGGCGCTTCCTGGGCGGGGCCGGCCGCCGACGCCGTTCTGTTCGCTCCCGGAACGATGAACAGCATCAACAGCCTCGCGCTCGGCATCACGACCTCCTGGGTCATCGGCTACGCGGCCGAGGCGATCGGCAAGGGCATCCCGCTGACGGTGATGCCGTGCACGAACACGGCGCTCACCGGGCACCCGCAGTTCCCCCGGAGCGTCGCTACGGTTGCGTGAAGCCGGCATGCGGGTGCTGCTCGGTGAAGGAGGGTTCGTCCCGAACGTTCCGGGTCAGGGAGTCGACGACGGCGTCCGCGCCCAACTGGCGGGCGGTGCTGCGCTTCTCCTCGCTGGAGGCCATGGCGACGACCGTCGCGCCCACGTGCTTGGCGAGTTGGACGGCGAGCGAGCCGACACCCCCGGCGGCAGCCGGAATCAGGACGGTGTCGTCGGCCGTCCTCGCTGAGCACGAGTTCGCGGTCACCACCGCCGCCCGCCGCCTCGCCCGGGGCGAAGCGATGATGCAGGAGGTCATCGACGTCATGGACGTCCGCGACCGCATCCACACCCTCGCCGTCTACACCCTGGCCCTGCTCCTCGCCGTCTTCTGCCGCAAGCGGGTGCAGAACATGCTCGACACGCCGCCCGGACGACCGAGGCGGTCAGCGGTCGGTCGCGCCCGTACGAACCTGGACACCACCACCCCCGGCGGTCGGCTCGTCTTCCACGCCTTCGCCGCCTTCGCGGAGTTCATCCGCGAACTCATCGTCATCGGCACCAACGAGGGCCTGGCCGCAGCCCGCGCCCGGGGCCGCGTCGGCGGACGTGAACTGCGCGCGGGCGCCGGCCCCCGCCAGCTCGAAGCCCCCGCGAAGTAGCCCAGCACGAGCAAGATCAATCTCAGCGGCACTTCTGTACGGCAACTACTCACACCCGGATCAGCGGGGCAGGATGCGCAGTACTGCCTCGCGTTCGCCGCTGAGCCGCAGGCCTTGCTGTAGTGCGGTGCTCAGGTCGAGGTCGCCGAGCAGGGTCGCGGCCAGCAGGTGCGGCGGTCCGGTCAGGGACGCGGTGGGGTGGTCGACGCGGCCGGCGTGGGTGTGCACCGAGCCGTCCTTGACTTCGATGACCAGGTCTTCGTTGCCGTCGGCGTGCAGTTGCAGGGCGATTGCCGGCTGGTCGGGGCGGTGGTCGGTCAGTGCCCGGGCGGGCATGTCCAGCCAGTGGGTGCGGAAGGTGTCGCTGCCGCCCGGCTCACGCAGCAGCGGCACGCCCCACCGGCTCAGCTCCTGCAGCACCGGCTCCAGCGCGCGGCCACGCTCGGTGAGGGAGAACAGGGTGGTGGCCACCGGCGGCGGGGCGGCCTTGCGGTGGATCAGGCCGGCTTCCTCCAGTTCGCGGAGCCGGTCGACCAGCAGATTACTGGCGATCCCGGGCAGGCCGTTGCGCAGGTCGGTGTGCCGGCACGGACCCAGGGCGAGCAGTTCACGGACGATCAGCAGGGTCCACCGGTCGCCGATGGTGTCCAGTGCTTTCGCGATGCCGCAGTACTGCCCGTAGGTGCGCATGCCACCACCCTACCTTGTGGCGTTGAGATTCAGAACTCTCTTGTTGACTTTCTCAACAACGGAGGTCTAGCGTCGCTGCCCATGACCACCACTCTTTCCGTGCGTCGGCTGGCCTGGGCCGGCGTCGAGATCCGTCTCGGCGACACCCGCCTGCTGATCGACCCGCTCGAGAACGTCGCTCCGCTGGCGCCGGTGATGGGGCCGCCGCACCGGCCGGTCGACCCGGTCGACACCCCGCCCGGCACCCACGCCCTCATCACCCACCTGCACCCCGACCACTACGACCACGACCTGATCGCCCGGATCGCGGCCACCGGCACGATCGGCTGCCACACCCCGAGCGCGGCGGCGCTGCACGAGGCGGGCATCACCCCCGTTGCCCAGGACCTGGGCCGGTCACGCCGCATCGGAGAGCTGACCGTCACCCCGGTGACCTCGCTGGACTGGCGCGGCAACGACTGCGACCAGGTCGCCTGGGTCGTCGAAGGCGCCGGTCGGCGGATCATCCACTGCGGTGACACCCAGTGGCACGGCAGCTGGTGGCAGATCGCCCGCGACCACGGCCCGTTCGACGTCGCGTTCGTCCCGGTCAACGGCGTCATCGCCCACTTCGAGGGCTACGCGGCCAACGTCCCGGCGACCATGACCCCCGAGCAGGGCGTCGAGGCCGCCGTCGCACTCGGCGCCGACACCGTCTGCGCCATGCACTACGGCCTGTTCCACAACCCGCCGTTCTACACCGAACAACCCGACATCGAGCAGCGCTTCCGGCACGCCGCCGCCGAGCGCGGCATCACCGCGGCCGTCATCGCCGACGGCCGGCCCGTCCTGTGACCATCGGAAACAAGGAGCAACACATGAAGATCGTCCTGTTCGGTGCCGGCGGCAACATCGGCCGGCCCACCACCGAGGAACTCCTGCGTCGCGGCCACACCGTCACCGCGGTCACTCGAGCCGGCCACGTCGACGGACTCGAGCACGAGGCCCTGACCGTGACCACCGGTGACGTCACGGACGCCGCCGCGGTCGCCGGCCTCGCCGCCTCCCACGACGCCGTACTGTCGGCCGTCGGCCCCCGGATCGGCCAGGAGAACGACCGCGCCACGATCGTCGGAGCCGCCCGTGCGCTGATCGACGGACTTCGCCGAGCCGGCGTCACCCGCCTGGTCACCATCGGTGGTGCCGGTAGCCTGCGCACGCCGACCGGCGCCCGGGTCATGGACGACCCGGACTTCCCCGCGCTGTGGAAGGCCAACGCCGAGGCCCAGTCCGAAGCGCTCGACCTCTACCGCGGCGTGCACGACCTCGACTGGACGTACGTGTCGCCCGCCGCGGTCATCGCAGCGGGCGAGCGGACCGGGGCCTACCGCAGCGCCGGGGACACCCTGCTCACCGACGACGACGGCAACAGCCGCATCTCGTACGCCGACTACGCGATCGCCTTGGCCGACACGATCGAGAGCGGCACCGCGATCCGCCGCCGCATCACCGTGGCGTACTGAGCCATGAGCAACGACGCCGCCGGCCCGCACACCCGATTCATCGTCCTGCTCGCAGCGCTCGCGGCCCTGGGACCACTGTCCATCGACGGCTACCTGCCCGGACTGCCGGAACTCGCCGGCGACCTGCGCGCCGGCGCCGCGGCCACCCAGCTCACCATCACCGCCTGTCTGGCCGGGCTGGCCATCGGGCAGCTGATCGCCGGGCCGCTGAGCGACACCTACGGCCGGCGGCGTCCGTTGCTGGCGGGCCTCGCCCTCTACACGATCGCCAGCGCGTTCTGCGCGGTGGCACCCGACGTCCCGACCTTCGTCGGCCTGCGCCTGGTCCAGGGCATCGGCGGGGGGTTCGGCATCGTCATCGCCAACGCCATGGTCCGCGACCGCACCTCCGGAACCCGCACCGCACGTCTCTTCTCCGCACTGACCTTGATCACCGGCCTGGCGCCCGTGTTCGCGCCGGTCCTCGGCGGCCAGCTACTGCGCGTCACGGCCTGGCCCGGAATCTTCGTGGCCCTGGCCGTACTCGGCGCCGTGATGCTGGCGGCCTCCGCCGCAGGACTGCCGCAGACCCGCCCCTCCGCGTCACGCCAGCCGCTGCCGGCTGTCGTCGGGCAACTGCTCAGCGACCGGGTCTTCACCGGGTACGTCCTGGCCAACGGCCTGGTCTTCGCGGCGATGTTCGCCTACATCTCCGGCTCGCCGTTCGTCCTGCAGGAAATCCACGGCCTGTCACCGCAGCAGTACAGCGCCGTGTTCGCCGTCAACGCCGCCGGACTCATTGCGGCCGCCCGGATCAGCGGCCGGCTGGTGGCCCGGGCCGGCGCCCGCGTGCTGCTGCTCGCCGGTCTGCTGGGCGCGACAGCCGGTGGCACCACGGTCCTGGGCGCGGTGCTGACACGGGCACCCCTGCCCGTGCTCCTGATCGGCCTGTTCGTCCTGGTCTCCAGCGTGGGCCTGGTCATGCCGAACGCCGCGGCCCAGGCCCTGGCCGACCACGGCGGACACGCCGGGTCGGCCGCCGCTCTGCTCGGCTTCAGCCAGTTCATGTTCGGCGGGGCACTTGCTCCGCTGGCCGGCGCGGGTGGCGCCACCGACGCCTTGCCGATGGGAATCATCGTCGCCGTGCTGCCGGCGCTCGCTCTGCTCACACTCGGCGTCCTCACCCGGTCGATGCCCGGTGAGCGCACTCGCAGGCCGGCTCGCCAAGGACCCGCCGGACACCGGTGACCGCACCGGCACCCACGCGGATCTTCTCCATGACCGGCTCGAACTGGGTGCAGTCCGCCCGCTGTCCGGGTGTGACCAGCAGCGACAGCGGGCGGCAACGGCCATCCGCGCTCAGGTGGACCTTGGTGGTGAAGCCGCCGCGCGAGCGGCCCAGGCCCTCACCCGGAGCACCACCTCCTCCAGATGGCCTGCCAGGCCCGTCCACGCCGGATCGATCCGATGTTCCGTCACGGTCGGCGCGGTGGGCTCAGCCGGCGGTGATGATGCGGCAGACGTCGCCCTCGGTGCGGGTCGCAGGGTCGGCCGGGGGACGCGGGGCGGGTCAGTCCCTCGGGGCCGGCCGGTTCGAGTTCGATGGCGCGGCGCAGCTGTTCCATGCGTTGGGGCAGGGGGTGCCAGCCGGGTTCCGCGGCCATCTCGGTGTTGAGGTCGTGGATCGCGCGGGCGTAGGCGCGGGCGAGGCCCCGGAAGTGCAGGGGCAGGCCGGGGCGGGGGTGGCCGCTGGGGGCGATGCTCACCCACAGGGCGTCGGTGGTCTCGTTGCCCGGGCCGAGGGGTTGGGTGGTGTCGCGTGCGACGAGGTGGCTGCGGACGGTGAGCCAGTGGCGCATCGCGGCCCGCGTGGGGCGGGACAGGCCGACCGTCTCGGTGGCGGGCGTGGTGTGCGGGTTGCGGTGCTGGGGGAGGCGGGTGAGGCGGATCGTGCCGCGGTGCAGGTCGACGTCGTCCGTGCGCAGGGCGCAGAGTTCGCCGGCGCGGCAGCCGGTGTCCAGCACGGTGCCGATGATCGCGAGGATCCGGCTGCGGGAGTCGGACCGGTCGGGGCGGGCTGAGTGTTCCAGGTGGCCGAGCAGGATGCTGCGCGGGCGGGCGGTGACCACGGGCCGGAGCTCGACCGGCGGCGGGTTGCGGTCCGGGAGTATGACGGTGATGCCGGCCAGGGCGCCGAGGATGCGGAGGCAGTCCTCGCGGACGCGCATGGACGCGGGTGAGGCTTGGCCCGGTCGTGCGGCGGGCTTGCGTCGCAGCAGGCCATGCTCGGCGGCTGTGAGGTAGTCGGCGAGGGTTTCCGGCGCGAGGAGCAGGGCGAGTGAGCCGGTGGCCATGGGCGCGATCGCTCCGCGCTCCAGGGCGGTGCGCAGTTCGCCGGCGACCCAGCGCAGTTGCTTCGCCCGAGACCTGCCGGTCGGCGGTTCGCAGGCACGCTCGACGAGGGTGTCCAGCGCCTCGACGCAGGGTGCTGCTGTCGTCGGGGCGTCCGCCATGAGGTCACCCTAGCGCCGGGGTGGGGCGGGTCGGCGGGTGCTTGCCGGCATAGGGGACTCGGAAGGCCCCACAGGCCCCGAGCGTAATAACTGGCTTGAAGCAAGATCGTCGGTGGGAGCAGACGGCGTGGTGGCTGTCTTCGCCGGCCCGCGCCGCTCCGGTGGTGACCGTCCTTCGGCAGCCGCCGAGGGGGCCGTACCAGGGCTCCGCCCTTTCTCGCGGTGGAACCCGACGATGACTTCCCGGGCGCGGTGAGCGCCCCGATCAGCCCTGACGGACCATCAGTAAACTCAGCATTGAGTCAGCATTGGTCCTGTCAGGCCCTGTCGCGGATGGTCGAACGGTGTCATGCGTCAAGGGCGGAAGTGAGTGCCGGCCGGGATGCTTCGGGGTGAGCGCAGGGGACTCCGGCTCGGGGGGGGGGGGGGGGGGGGCGCCCCCCCCCCCCCCCCCCCGACAGCAACAATAACTAGCTCGCCCACCGAGGGACGGTGT
>NZ_JBHYGR010000029.1:61504-86656 GCF_042738155.1 Kitasatospora sp. NPDC059088
CCCCGTCGTTTCTCGACCCCGCCCTCCACCCCCCCCGCGCGACTCAGCGCGCCCCCGGGGCGCTTGGGTACCGCCCCCGGGCCCCCGCGGCGGGGGGGGGGGGCGCCCCCGCCCCCCCCACCACCGATTGGCAAATACCCAGGTCAGCGCACGTTTCCCCGGGGCTTGAGGGGGGTTCCCGGGAGCTCCGGGGCGGGCAGGCGGTCGCCCGGGTAGCCCTCGACGGCGCCGAAGCGGGCAGGCTCCGCGGAGCTCATCCACTCCTCGCGGGCTCGGGTGATGTCTTCGTGAGAGCGCCCGATGAAGTTCCACCACATGACGATCTCCTCCTCGAAGGGCTCGCCGCCGATGAGGACGAGGCGGGCCGGGGCGTCGGCGGTGTTGGTGAGGGTCAGGGTGGTGGCGCCGGGGGCGAGGTAGCCGAGGTCGCCCGGGTGGAGGGCGGTGGTGGCGAGGCGGACCTCGCCGTGGTCGACGAGGACGCCGTGCTCGAAGGCCGGGTCGACGGCCAGGGTGACGATGGCGTGCGGGGCGAGGGTGAGTTCGGCGCCGAGCAGCGGGGTGAAGGTGGGGACGGGGGCGGTGCGCCCGGCCAGGGTGCCGAGGAAGACGCGGACCTCGGCGCCGTCCAGGGTGACGGGTTCGGGGACGTGGTGGTGGAAGTCCCGTGCCGTGTCGCGGTGTTCGTCGGGCAGCACGACCCAGAGCTGGACGCCGTGCAGCACGGTGGTCGCGGGGGTGGAGACCTCGGAGTGGCAGATGCCGTGGCCGGAGGTCATCAGGTTGAGCTCGCCCGGGCGGACGAAGGCGTGGACGCCGAGGCTGTCCCGGTGCTCGATCTCGCCGGTGAAGAGCCAGCTGACGGTCTGCAGGCCGGTGTGGGGGTGCGGGGCGACGTCCATGCCGCCGGTGTCGGCGACGTCGTCCGGTCCGTAGTGGTCGACGAAGCACCAGGCGCCGATCAGCCGGCGGGAGCGGTGCGGCAGGGTGCGGCGGACGGTCATCGCGCGCGGTCCGCCGAGCGGGACGTCCCGGGGGGACAGCACCTCGACGTACGGGTCCTGCTGGTCCTGCGGCACGGCGGCGGGGCGCGGCTCGGTCTCGGCGGTGCTCACGGCGGTGGTCCCTCCCTGGACGGTGTCGACCGGCGGTGCCTCCGGGCGACGTCGACTACTGGATAGTTCTGGATTCAACTATTATGGCATGGCAGAGTGTCGAACGGCAGCGGGCCAATGATCGCAGTGGGAGTCGAGGAGTCCAGGTGAGTGCTGACATGACGGTGGTCCCGGCGGAGCGGCGGGTGTTCATCGACAAGCAGAGCCCCAAGGCGTACAAGGCGCTGCTCGCCGCCGCCGAGGCGGCCAAGGAGGTCGCGGCCGAGGCCGGGCTGGACCGGCGGCTGGTGGAACTGGTCAACCTGCGGGTCTCCCAGATCAACGGCTGCGCCTACTGCCTGCACGTGCACACCCGGGCCGCCCTGCGCGAGGGCGAGACCACCCAGCGCCTGGGCGTGCTCCCGGCCTGGCGGGACACCGAGCTGTTCACCGCCCGGGAGCGCGCGGCGCTGGCGTTGGCGGAGGCGACCACGAACCCGGCGGACGCGGCCCTCCAGGCGGCCGCGTACGGCCTGGCGCGGGAGGTGTTCACCGAGGAGGAGCTCTCGGCGGCGATCTGGGTGGCGATCACGATCAACTCCTTCAACCGGGTGTCGATCATGAGCAAGCACCCGGTCCGGCCGATGCCGGGGCTCTGACCCCCGGGTCCTTCGGTCCGCGGCAGGGGCCGGTCGGCTCCTCCGTTCGGCGTAGTGTCTACGTTGGTGGGAGTACGACCGGTTCCTCCCGGTGGAGGATGACGGATCATCACGTCAGCGGCGAGTCTGTGGACTCGGAGGCGGGCGGGGCCCGCCGTGGACGAGGGGGTCGCATGGCACGTCGTACGGGTTCCTTGACGGTGGTGGCGGCGGTCTGCCTGGTGCTGGCCGGGCCGGTGGTTTCGGCGGGCGCCGCCGAGCCGCCCGCGGCCGTCGCGGCCGAGAATGCCGCGCGGACGGCGAACGCGGCGCGGACGGCGGCGCTGAGGGCGGTGACCGACGCGGGCGCGGCCGCGGCCATCGCCGAGGTCCGCGACGAGAACGGGGTCTGGCGCGCGGGTACGGGCGTCGCCGACCTCGCGACCGGCGCCCCGGTGCGGGTGGACGGCCGGTTCCGCGCCGGGAGCATCACCAAGACCTTCACCGCCACCACCGTGCTGCAACTGGTGGGGGAAGGCCGGCTCGGCCTGGACGACCCGGTCGAGCGCCATCTGCCGGGGCTCGTCCCGAACGGCGGGCGGATCACCGTCCGTCAGCTGCTCAACCACAGCTCCGGCCTGTGGGATCCGACCAACGAGCCGGGCGGGCTGTTCCCGCACACCACGGACCCGGTCGAGATCCGGAACTGGCTCGACCAGGGCGGGCTGACCCGCAGCATCACCCCGGCCCAGGTGGTGGCCGCCTCGGTGGCGCACGCGCCCAACTTCCCGCCGGGGGCCAGGTTCAGCTACTCCAACGTCAACTACACCCTGCTCGGCATGATCATCGAACGGGCGACCGGCCGCAGCTATGCCCAGGAGATCACCGCGCGCATCCTGCGGCCGCTCGGGATGACTGCGACGTACTTCCCCGGCACGGCCACCGACATCCGGGGCCCGCACGCCCACGGTTACTGGACGCTCGCCGAGGGCCCGGCCCCGGAGGACCGCAGCGACCGGGACGTCACGGTGGAGAGCGTCACCTGGGCGAACTCCGCGGGCGAGCTGATATCCACCCTGTCCGACCTGAACCGCTTCCACCGTGCCTTGCTGGGTGGGCGGTTGCTGTCGCCCGAGCTGATGCAGCAGATGACGACCACCATCCCGGCGCAGTCCGGCGACGTGCCCGTGACCCTGTCGTACGGTCTGGGGCTGGCCCGGCTGGAACTGTCCTGCGGGCCGGTGTACGGGCACGACGGCGGGATGCCCGGGTTCTCCTCCCAGTTGTGGAGCAAGGGGGATCGGCAGGTCGCGATGTCCGTGACGTCCAGGGGTGACCAGGCGCAGGCGGTGCAGCAGCTCCTCGCGCAGGGCGGCTTCCTGGAGGAGGCCTTCTGCGGCAAGCACCAGGGCGGGGGTGAGGTCCGGCCGAAGCTCGGCTGAGTCGGCCCCGGCTGCCGAGTCGACCGCTGCGCTCCCTCACCACGGAAGCGGCCCGGGGTCGCCGAAGAGCGCGAAGGGTGCCCATGCGACGGGCTCCGGGAAGCGGCGCCGCACGGCCTGTTGGGCTCGGCGCAGCGCCGCGGTCCTGGAGGCCCCGCGACGCAGCGCGCGGTAGAACTCGCACATCAGCTGCACCGTCGGCTCACTGGGAACGTCCCAGACGCTCACCAGGACGGACCGGGCGCCGGCGATCTCGAAGGTGCGGCGAAGGCCGAACACGCCCTCGCCCGGATGATAGGAGCCGAGGCCGGTGACACAGGCGGAGAGCACGACCAACTCGGTGCCGAGCAGGTCGAGGTCGTAGACGTCGGAGGCGGTGAGGACTCCGGGGCCCAGGCCGTCGGCCGGCTCCTGTCCGGCGAGGAAGGTGTTCGCGCCCGCCAGGGCCAGGCCGGTGCAGAGGAGCGGGTCCACGGCAGGGCCCGGGGTGTGCGCCGGGTCGGGGGTGCGTGCCGGGTCGGGAGGCGGGGCGCCCGGCGGGCTGGGCGCGGGGCCAGGGTCCGGCCGTCGGGCGTCGGTCGGGCGCAGGGGCTCGGCCAGGGCGTAGCCGTGCGTCGCCAGGTGGAGGACCAGCGGACTCCGGGCCGTGCGCAGTCGGGATGTCGAGGCGTCCGGGCCGGTGTACAGCTCGGCGCTGATGTGGTCGGCGATCCACCGCCCCTCGGCCCCGGTTTCCGGCAGTGGTGCGAACGGGCCTCCGTCGAGGGCGGTGCCGCCGGCCTCGTAGTCGATGTCGGCGAACACGACCGGCGGCGCCGGGCGGGGCCCGTACCGGCCGCGCAGCAGGTCCCGGCCGGTGGTCAGGAAGCCGATCTCGAACGTGTCGAGCAGTCGGCTGCCGTCGGGCGAGGGGAGGGCGGCGAAGGGAAGGAGGTTGAGGCTCCCGTCCGGCGAGATGAGCAGCCGGTCGACTCCGGTCAAGGCGGCGTCGATCCGCCGGATCAGCACCCGGTGGAGCTCCAGGCCCAGCGCCCGTTCCCCGGTGTCCTGGTGTCGGAGGAACTCACGCCACTGCCGGACGCCCTGGTCCAGTGTGTCAGCGGTGCCGTGGGTGAAGAGCTGCGGCGGCGAGCCCGGGGTGAACACCAGGCTCAGTACGGCGGCTTCGTCGCCCAGCTCCGCCCGGTAGTACTCGACGAGTGCGGTACCGGGCGGGAGGGCGGCGGTCACCGCCTGCCAGGTCGGCAGGGCCGCCGGGGTACCGCCGAGGTCGGTGTCGGTGTCGGGGTTGGGGCCGGTGCCGGGGCCGGGGTGGGAGAGCCGGTCGGCGAGGAGCATCTCCAGCCGGCCCTGCCGGGCCCGGAGATCGTGGACGTGCCGGTCCGGGTGCGGCCGCAGGGGCTCGTCGTCGAGCGCCAGGCGCCGCAACTCGTGCCGAACGGTGCGGAGTTCGGTGGCGACGGCCGCGATCCCGGGCTCGGGGCCGTTGGACAGCATCGCGCGGTCGCGGGCCACGGCCTCCGCGACGACGGCCTTGCGCCGCAGGACGGCGTTCGCCAGGAGCTCCAGCAGCTCCGCGCCGGGCTCGAAGCCGGTGGCGGCGAGCAGGACGACGACGAAGGCGTCCAGTCTGCCGAGGAGGGTCCGTGCGTAGGCCAGGCGCTGCACCTCGGAGGAGGCGGCGAAGACCTCGACCAGGTGGGCGTCCTCGATGTCGAGCTGCTCCCGCACCAGGGCGGCGGCCTCGCCGAGCCGCCCGGTTTCGAGGCAGAGCATCCCGAGGCTGAACAGTGAGTCGGTCATCGCCACGCGGTTGGGGTCCGCCAGTTCGCGCCGGCGGGTGATCACGGCGCGGTAGAGCTGTTCCGCCTGGTCCCGCTCGTCCAGGGCGTGGTGCACCAGGGCGAGGAGGTCGAAGGTGTTGAGCTGCTCCTCGGTGGCCGTCGCCGGGGCGAGGTGCGCCGCGGCGGCCCGGGCGTACGCCAACGCCCGGGTGAGGCGTCCTTGGTGGCGGCACCGTTGCCCGATGCTGGTCCGCAGCGAACGCAGCAGTTCCGGTGTGGTCTCCGGGTCGTCGGCGGCCGCCGTGAGTGCCGCGTCCAGGTGCTCGTCCGGGACGTCCAGGCCGTACCGTGCGGTGGCGACCAGGGCCACCGTCGTCCTGAGCGGGGACCGGCGGGGGCGGGCCCGGGCCACATCGGCGGCCCGGAGGGCCAGTTCGAGGGCCCGGGCGAGGTTGCCCAGGCGGTCCTCCTCGGAGGCCTGTTCGATCAGCGTGCGGAAGGTGACATCGGGGTCGTCCGGTTCTCCACCGGCCTGCGGCCGGGCGTCGTGCGCGAGTTCGAGGAGCATCCGGCGGCTCGGGGACCGCCCCTCCTCCTGTTCCAGGGCCGCGAAGTTGCGCAACACGGCGGCGGAGGGCGCCATGCCTGCCGCCGCATCCCGCAGTTCCCGGTAGATCGACCGGGCGACGGCGGGGTCGCCGTGGAGCTGGTGGTAGGCGGCGAGGTTGCCGCGCGCCTCGGCGAGGTGTGCGGCGGCCTCGGGGCCGGCCGCGGTGAGGAGTTCGACGGCTTCGGTCAGGACGGCCTCGGCGCGCGGATCGCCGTCGAGGGCCAACAGCTTGCCCAGGTTGGCGAGGGTGATCCCCAGGTCGATGTCCGGCATCCGCGGGTCACACCGTGCCTCTCGACCGCACCGCTCAGGCCCCTCGGCGCCGGAGCTCGACCGCTTCCTCCAGCAGAGCCCTCGCCGCCGCGTCGTACCCCGCCTTGTGCAGGGTGACGGCGAGTTGGTTGAGCGTCCTGGAGAGCTCGGCCGGATTCGAGCCGAGGATCTCCCGGGCATAGCGTTCCGTTGCCTTCGCGGCCTCTCCCACCTGGCCGGGGCCCTCCGCGCGGCGCAGGGATTCGGTGTAGGCGGCGAGCCAGGGCGGCAGCAGGGTGACCGGTCCGTGCTCCTGGACGTGGTGCACGGCCATGCCGGCGACGGCGAGCGCGTCGGGGTGCGCGCCCGTCTCCTCGGCGATGCCGTGCATCGTGGTGAGGTGGCGCAGGCAGCCCTCGGCGTCCTGCATCCGGTGGCACAACTCCTGGGCCGTGCTGGTGTACTGCCAGGCCTCCTGGTGCCGGGACAGTTGGCGGGCCAGTCCGCCCATCCACTCGTAGCAGGTGGCCTGTCCCACCTCGGGCGGCCGGGACAGGGCCTCCCCGCTGGCGAGGAGCCCGGTCAGCAGGGCGAGTGCCTGCTCGTGCCCGCCCTGCCGGGAGAGTTCCCCGCACCGGGCGAGGGTCCGGTCGAGGGTCTGCGACACGGCGACGCCGGGCAGCGGGACGCCCAGGCGCTCGGCGACCGCGAACGAGGCCCGGCCGTACCGCTGCACCGCGGCCGGGTCGTGGCGGAGTTCTGCCGGTACGGTGAACCGGGCGGGGAAGTCGGCACGCAGCCGGTCCCCGTGGAGCCGGCAGAGCCGGTCCAGCAGCGCGGAGTCCCCGGCGTCGACGGCTGCTTCGAGCTCGTACCAGAGGTGTCCGGTCATCTCATGCTCCGACGTCCTCGTAGGTGAGTTCCGCGAACACATGGCTCTCGGCCGTCCTGCTCTCTGCCGTCCTGCCCTCTGCCGTTCTGCCCTCGGCTGTCCTGCCCTCCGCCGGCCCGCCGACGGTGCTCCCCGCCGGGCCTCGGCCGCCGAACTCCTTGCGGCCGAACAGCCGGGGGCGTACGCCGGAGACGCGGAACAGCGGCGTGAGGCCGTCCGGGGCGATCACCTTCACGCCGACGCCCTTGGACCCGACGATGCTCAGCCCGGCGGACGCGGAGGCGAGCGGGATCGTCCCCGAGAGCGCCTCCGCGGAGGCGGCGAGGTCGACGCTGGCGCCCTGCTGCTGGGAGACGAGGATCACGGCGGGGCCGGTGGCCACCACCTCGGTCACCACGACCTGGGCGGCCGGCCACCGCCCGGCCGCCGCCAGGTCGAGCACGCGTCGGCCGAGCGCCTCGCGGTCGGCGATCTCGCTGATCCGGCACGACCGCGCCTGGAAGACGATGCCGTGCCGGCGGCTGAACGACACCGCGACGCGGGCGAGCGGTCCGCCGTCGACGTCCGTCGAGACGGCGACCTCGGCGGCCGAGCTGTAGTCCAGGTCCACGCCCCGCTCGCGCTCCCGCACCGCGAACCCGATGCCCAGGTCGGCGAGCGAGGTCAGGCGCTCGAACCGGTCCCGGTGCAGGCGGCCGACGTCGCCGAGTTCGAGATGGGTGTTGGGCAGCCAGCTGGACAGGTAGTCGAACTCCGCGCGGAGTTCCTCCGAGTACTGCTCGTGGATCGCGGGCACGCACCCTCCCCCTGGACGCCGGAAGCGCCGGCAGTCGGCATCGTAGGCCAGTGCCCGGACCGGCGGGGTGCAAACGGGGACTCCCAACTTCTGCGCCCGGCCGCGGCGTTGCGGGAGCAACCGGTCCGACCGGTCCGACCGGTCCGACCGGCCCGGCGTCGCCGGTGGCATCAGGCGGGGCGGCGCCGCTCCGCGAGGTAGTCGTGCACCGGGGTGACGGGGGAGAGGGTCAGGTCGGTGAGGACGTGGCTCGCGGAGACCACCTCCAGCACCGGCAGGTCGGCCAGGGGTGCCATGACGTGGGCGTTGAGCTGGAGGCGGGCGGGGCCGGTCCAGGCCTCCTTGACCGTGAGGTCGGTGATCCGGGTTCGGACCAGGTCGCAGACCCGCAGGCCGCCGGTGTAGTCGGGGACCACCTTGACCGCGAAGGTCGGCACGCCGATCTGGGCGCGGGCCTCCTCCCGGTCCAGCGGCCGCCACTTGTAGGCCATGGTCGCGGTGGCGACCCGCTGGCTGGCGTAGTCCAGGGTGCCGACCAGCGCCCCGGCCTCGGTGAACAGGCGTGGCGAGCCCATCACCTTGGGGTAGGCGCTCAGTTCCCGGCCGGCCGCGGTGGCGGCGAAGTTGTCCAGGTACATCGCGTGCAGGTACTCACCGTGCTCGTCGCCGTGGCGTACGGGGACCACCTGCCCGGCCTCGACGTACGGGCCGTAGCCGTCGACCTCGCCCATCTTCATGATCTCGAAGCGCACCAGCGGCTCGTCGATCTCCAGCGGTTCGGGGACGACCGCGCGCAGGGCCTCCGGGTCGGTCCGGTAGACGACGTTCAGGTACTCGCGGTCGGTGAAGCGGGTGGCGCGCAGCGGGTAGACGGGGGCGGTGAGCGGGGTGGTGGCGTGGCGGACGACCTGGTCGGAACGCATCGGGGGCTCCTCGGGGGTGAGGGTTGTGCGGGGCGGGGTTGTGCTGCCCGCTCAAACGGATACCATGTGTATCGGATACACCATGCATCCGATGGTGGCGGTGAGGCAAGCGCGAACCACACGGCGCAGGCCCGGGCCCCTCGGAGCGCAGTACAGCCAAGGAAGTGATCTCGATGTCGTTCACCACCCCCGACCCCACCGGCCGTCCCGTCGCCGTCGTCGGAGCCGGCACCCTCGGGCGCCGCATCGCCCTGATGTTCGCCACCGACGGCGGCGAGGTGCGGATCTACGACCCCTCGGCCGAGCAGCTCGCGGCCGCCGGCGCCTACGTGGCCGAGCAGCTGCCCGCCGTCGCCGCCGGCGTCGGTGCGGGAGGGCCGGGCACCGTCGCCGTCACCGGGGACCTCGCCGAGGCGCTGCGCGGCGCCTGGCTGGTGATCGAGGCGGTTCCGGAGCGCCCCGAGCTCAAGCAGCGGGTCTTCGCCGACCTGGACCGGCACGCCGACCCGGACGCGATCCTGGGCAGCAACTCCTCGTCCTATCCGACCAGCCACTTCGTCGACCGGGTGCGCGAGCCCGAGCGGCTGGTCAACATCCACTTCTACATGCCGCCGACCCAGAACGCGGTGGACGTGATGTCCAGCGGCCGCACCAGCCGGGCGGTCATCGACCTGCTGCTGGCGGAACTGCCGCGGTACGGCGTGTTCCCGTTCGAGGCGCGCCGGGAGAGTACCGGCTTCATCTTCAACCGCATCTGGGCGGCCATCAAGCGCGAGTCGCTCGCCGTGGTCGCCGAGGGCGTGGCCACCGCCGAGGAGGTGGACGCCATGTGGTCCGTCAACACCGGCCTGCGCGGTGGCCCGTTCCGCGCGATGGACCAGGTCGGCCTGGACGTGGTGCTGGACATCGAGCAGCACTACGCGGCCGAACGCCCGGGCCTGCCGGACGGACCGCGCACCCTGCTGGCGGAGTACGTCGGGTCCGGCCGACTCGGCGTCAAGGCCGGGCGCGGCTTCTACGAGTACGAGGCCGGGGACGCGGGCGGGGCCGGGGACAGGGACCGGGAGGGCGCTGCGGCCGCCTGAGGTCTCTCCGGCGGGGCGGGCGGCCCCGGTCCACCCGTAGACTGGGTCCGGGGCCGCCGTCGGCACCGCCGAGCGAAGAACGAGACCCGAGGACCGCAGTTCGTGCCCAAGTCACCCACGAAGCGGCGCCCGCTGACCGTCGCCGCCCTGAACGACAGCGCCCTCGCCCTGTTCACCGAGCACGGCTTCCACGCCACCTCGATCCGTGACATCGTCGCCCGCGCCGGGCTGACCCGGGGCGCCTTCTACTCCAACTACCAGGACAAGGAACAGCTGTTCCTCGCCCTCTACGACCAGCAGATCGACCGGCTGCTCGCCGACCTGCGCAGCGCCTTCACCGCCGCCGCTGCCACTGCCGCTTTTGACAGCGCCACTGCCGCCGCCGCTTCCGGTAGCGCCGCCGCCCAGGATGTGCCGTCCCGGCTGCTGCGCGAACTGGCCGACCGGCGGCGGGTGGACGAGGGCTGGTTCCTGCTCTCGATGGAGTTCACCCTGCACGCCGCCCGGCACCCGGAGGTCGCCCGCAGCCTCGCCGAGCACGAGGCCCGGCTGATCGACGGACTGGTCGAGCTGATCGGGGAGGCCACCGACCACGCCCCGGAGATCAGCCCGCGCGACCTCGCCCGGTTGCTCGTCATCCTGCACGAGGGCGCCACCGCCATGCGCCTCACCGAGGAGGCCCGCGGCGACCTCGCCGAGTTCCCGGAGGACCTGCTGCACCGCGTCGTCGACGGGCTGTTCCACCCCACGGCTCCCCGGTAGGCCTGTCCGGCCCCGCTCTGCCGAGGCGGACAATGGTGGACGTGACAGACATGACGCTCAACCTCTGGCGGCAGCCGCTCGGCCCGGTGGCCGCCGAGGTGCTCAGCTCGGTGTGGGACCGCAACGACCTGACCGTGCTCATCCTCGCCGAAGGCGCGCTCTCCGAAATCCCGCCCGGCATCAGCCGGTTGATGCGGCTGCGCACCCTCGACCTCGGCCACAACCTGTTCACCGAGGTGCCCGCCGAGCTGACCCGGCTCACCTGGTTGCGGGACTTCCTCTACCTGCACGACAACCAGCTGACCGTCCTGCCGGACGACATCGGGAAGCTCACCGAACTCCGCTACCTCAACGTCGGCGAGAACCGGCTCGCCGAACTCCCTTTCGCCATCGGCAAGATGACCGAACTGGTCGAACTGCGGGCCCAGCACAACCGGCTCGGCGCCCTGCCCGAGTCCATCGGCGCCCTCGGCGAGCTGCGCGAACTCTGGCTGCGCGGGAACGAGTTGACCGTCCTCCCGGCCTCCTTCGGGCTGCTCTCCGAACTGCGCGAGCTGGAACTGCGGGAGAACGCCCTCGCCGAGCTGCCCGCCGTCCTGGCCGGGCTGCCGCGGCTGCGCCGGATCGACCTGCGCAGCAACGGGATCACCGGACTGCCGGACTGGCTGGCCGACCCGGCCGCACTGCCCGCGCTGGAGAAGCTCGACCTGCGGTGGAACGACGTCCAGGTGTCGGACCGCGTGCGGGAGGCGCTCGCCGAGCGCGGCTGCGCCCTGCTGATGTGAGCTCTCCCATAAAGATCAACGCCAAGGTCCGGGTGCTGCTACCGTGGAAGGCATGAAGCGCGCTGCACTCGCCACGACGACGCCGGAAAGAGTCCCGGCGCGCTGACTGCTGACCTAGTCCGAAGCCCCGGGGCGAGTGCCCCGGGGCTTCGTCGTTCCCGTCCCCACTCGCCCGCGGATCCCGAGTGGAGACCACCCCCATGAACGACCGCCTCGTGAACGACCGCCCCGCTCCCGCGAACGGCCGCCCCGCTCCCGCGCACGACCGACCCGCGCACGACCACCGCAAGCTCGGCCGCGAACTCGACCTCTTCGACACCGACCCGCTGATGGGCTCCGGCCTGCCGTACTGGCTGCCCGACGGCGCGGCGATCCGGCACACCCTGGAGGAGTTCATCCGCGGCCGCGAGCGCCGGGCGGGCTACCGCCACGTCTACTCGCCGGTGCTCGGCAAGCGCGAGCTGTACGAGATCTCCGGCCACTGGGACCACTACCGCGAGGACATGTTCCCACCTATGCAACTCGGCTCGGAGGAGATGGTGCTGCGCCCGAGCCTGTGCCCGCACCACGCGCTGATCTTCCGCTCCCGTCCGCACAGCTATCGGGAACTCCCGCTGCGGATGGCCGAGTTGGGTGGCATGTACCGCTCCGAGCTGTCCGGCGTGCTCGGCGGGCTGACCAGGGTCCGGGCGATCCAGCTGAACGACGCGCACGTCTTCTGCACCCCGGAGCAGGCCGCCGACGAGGCCGTCGCCGCCCTGGAGCTGATCCGTGAGGCGCACCGGGCGCTCGGCATCAAGCCGGTCCGCTACCGGCTGTCGCTGCCCGGCGAGGGCGGCAAGTACGTGGCCGACCCGCAGCTGTGGCGGCGGGCCACCGCGCTGCTGACCGACGTACTGGAGCGCTCCGGGGTGCCGTTCGAGGCGGCGGAGGGCGAGGCCGCGTTCTACGGGCCCAAGATCGACGTGCAGATCGCCGACGGCGCCGGGCGCGAGTTCACCCTCTCCACCGTCCAGATCGACTTCCACCAGCCCGAGCGCTTCAACCTGCACTACATCGGCGCGGACGGCGCCAAGCACCGGCCGGTGATGGTGCACCGCAGCGTGATCGGCAGCGTCGAACGGGTGGTCGCCCACCTGATCGAGCTGTACGGCGGTGCGTTCCCGGCCTGGCTGGCACCGGCCCAGGTGGTGCTGCTGCCGATCTCCGACGCCGAGCTGCCGCAGGCCGAGCGGCTGCGGCAGCGCTGCCTGGACCTCGGGCTGCGGGCCGAGGTCGCCGGACCGGAGCACGGCAGCCTGGGCGCACGGATCCGGGAGGCCCGGCTGGTGCCCTACCAGGCGGTGATCGGCGCCAGGGAGGCCGCGGACGACCGGGTCGCGCTGCGACTGCGGGACGGCCGCCGGCTGGAGCCGATGGCGGCCGAGGAGGCCTGGGCGCGGATCGGCGCGCTGGTCGCGGACTGCAGCGCCGAGCTGTGGCGGGACGCCCCGGCCGAGTGAACCGGGAGCATACGTACGACTAGTGCGCTGCGCGGTGTGTCGGCGGGGCCGGCGGCGAGGGCCGCCCGTCGAATGGGCGGGGCGGCCGAGTCCCCCGCCGCCGCTGTCCCCACCCTTCCGGAGGTCACCGTGCGCAGACCGCGCAGCTTCGTCGCTCCCGCCCTCGCCGCCTGCCTGACCCTCGCCGGGGCGGTGGCCGCCGCCCCGGCGAGCTCGGCCGGGCTCCGCCCGCTGCCCGTCCCCGAGGTCCAGTACTGCGCGGCCGTCCTCGGCCACCTGCCCGGCGCCGACGGCGCGTCGCCGGTGCTCGGCCGGGCCTGCTCGCCGGACTCCCGCGCCGACGCGCTCGCCCTGGCCGACGGCCGGACCCTCACCCGCGGTGCCGACCAGCCGGCCGACCGGACGCTGCTGCTGGAGGAGTTCAAGGACATCGACTACCAGGGCGGCGTCATCTACTCCTTCTACGGTGACGCCGGCGGTTGCGACGGCACCGGCTACCACCTGGTCAACTACATCGACGTGGCGCTGAGCGTCTCCTCGATGAAGGGCTACAACAACTGCAACGCCGTCCACCTCTGGTCGACCCTCGGCGTGGAGAAGACCACGGACCTCCCGGCGGCCCAGCTGGGCGCCAACTTCAACGACGCGGTCCGCGAACTGCAGGTCTTCCACCGCTGAACGCCCCGGGCGTCGTCGACCGCCGGGAGCGCGCCCCGGCGGTCACGGTCAGTAGGACTGCAGCTCGATCAGGTGGCCCTCGGGGTCGCGCAGGTGGGCGCTGCGCAGGCCGGGACCCCACTCGGGGCGGTCGGTGGCCGGGACGGCGAGGACGCCGCCGTGCCGGAGGCAGAGGGCGAGCGCCTCGTCCACGTCGCCGACCCGGAGGACCAGCATCGCGGTGTCCTGGGTGGGGGTGGCCGGGCGGGCCGGCAGCCCGGTGGTGCCCAGCGTGGCGGACATCGCGGCGCGGTCGAACAGCACCAGGACGGCCTGCTCGTCGACGTCCCAGTTGGCGTACGGGCCCTCGGGCGTGCCCTTGACCAGGGTGGCGCCGGTGAGAGCGGGGAGGACGGCGCGGTAGAAGCCGAAGGTCTCGGCGAAGCGGGTGACGAGCAGGCGGGGGTAGAGGGCGTCCACGGTCGGGCTCCAGCGGGGATCTGAATCAGTGGGTCAACACCCACTATAGGGATCGACCCTAGAATGTCGCCATGGCCTCCGAGAACCCCGCCCCGCCCGACGCGCTGCCGCCGACACTGCTGGGCCTCAGCACCTTCCTGCTCGCCCGGACCGGTCGCACCGCGCGGGCTCGGCTCGCCGAGCAACTGGCCGAACGCGGCCTGCGGCTCTGGGACATGGCCGTGCTGGCGGCCCTCGTCGACTTCGGTCCGCAGGCGCAGCGGGACCTGGTCCGGCGGCTGGGCATCGACCCGAGCGACCTCGCCAAGGTCGCCGACCAGCTCGGCGCGGCCGGGTACGTCGAGCGCAGCCGGGACCAGGCGGACCGCCGGCGGGTCTCGGTGTCGGTCACCGCCGACGGGCGGGCGCTGCTCGCCGAGCTGGAGGCGCGGGCCCGGGCGGTGCAGGACGAGGTGCTGGCCCCGCTCGACCCGGCGGAGCGCCGGGTGCTGCACGACCTGCTGCTGCGGGTGGAGCAGGGGATGCCGGAGTGACACGCCCCCGCGTGATCCACCGGACGGGCTACGTGGGCACCGCTCCGGGGCGGCGGGCGCCGGCGAACTCGTTCGCCCAGCGCGGGATGTCGAGCACGTGCTCGACCCGCGCGATCAGGGTGCCGGTCCGCTCGGCGTGGATCATCGCGCCGTCGCCCGTGTAGATGCCGACGTGGTGCAGCGGGGCGTCGGGGCGGGAGAAGAACAGCAGGTCGCCGGGGCCCAGGGCGTCACGGTCGACCGGGGCGCTGCGGTTGAACTGGGCCACGGTGTAGTGCGCGAGCTCGATGGTGCCGTGGCTGGCGCGGTACCAGCAGTACAGGGACAGTCCGCTGCAGTCGAAGCCGACCGTGCTCTCGCCCATGCACACGCCGTTCAGGTAGCCGTTCTCGCCGTCGCAGAAGCCGAGGCCCGGGCCCAGCCGGTCGCCGCCGCCCCAGGCGTACGGGAGGCCGAGTTGGGTCTCGGCCACCGTGACGACCCGCCGGCCGAGGGCGGCGGCGGGTTCGGTGCCGACGGGGTCGGTGGGCGCAGGGTCGGTGGGTGCCGGGTCGGTGCGGGCGTCGGACGGCGGTGCGGCGTGGGCGGGTTGGGACGCTGCGGCGAGGGCCGGGGTGAGGCCGGCGCCGAGGGCGAGGCCGAGCACCCGCCGGCGTCCGACACCGGACACCCGGTCGTACTCGGGGGGTTGGGGCTCCATCGGTCGACTCCTCCTGGCTGGGGGTGGCCGGTCGCGGCCGACGGTGGTCGATCGGGGTGCCGGCGTGGGTCGGCACCAGGATCGACGTCTGGGGGTGTCGTCCGCCATCACCCACAACGGTGAATCGTGGGCACACGGGCCTTGGTACGGAAGGGGTTTCGCCCGAAATCGGTTTGACGCCCGTTCGTCCGAGGCCAACGATGAGCGCGAACGTTCGGTCGCGATCCCCTCGGAGGCCCCATGAACAGCGCGGTCAAGCTGGTCCGCAACACCCGCCTGACCCAGGCCGTCGACTACGCCTACGCGGCGGTGGTCGACGCCCCGGTCCGCTCGCTCTGGCTCGCCGGGGCCTGCCCGTTGGACGAGGAGGGCCGTACGGTCGCGGTCGGCGACTACGAGGGCCAGGCCCACCAGGTGATGCGCAATCTGATAACCGTGCTGGAGGACGCGGGCGCTGGGCTCACGGACATCGCGCGGACCACCGTGTACGTGGCCTCCGGCAACCAGGCGGACTTGGTGAAGGTGTGGAACGTGTACCGGGAGTACCTGGGGGAGCACGACGCCCCCAGCACGCTGCTCGGCGTCTCGGTGCTCGGCTACACGGACCAGCTGGTGGAGGTGGAGGCGGTGGCCGTGCTGCCCTGACGGACCCGGGTGCTCAGGAGGAGGCGGCGGCGAGCAGGGCGTCCAGCTTCCGGTAGCCCTCGGTCACGCCGCGCTCCATTCCGCTGGCCAGGATCGCGTCCCGGGCCACCAGGTTGTCGACCACCGACAGGACGGTGACCCGGGTGCGGCCCTCGCCGACGGGCTCGAAGACGGCGGTGTCCAGCGAGACGCCGTCCGGCACGCCCTCGAAGGTGAAGGTCTGAACGAGTCGGGTGGCCGGCCGGATTTCGTGGAAGGAGCCGTAGAAGGCGGCGACCTCCTGGCCCTCGCGGTGCACGGAGTAGCGGTAGTGGCCGCCGGTGCGGGCCTCCCACTCGTCGATCTTCAGGTCGAGGTCCTCGGGGCCGAGCCACTGCGCGACCAGCCCGGGCTCGATCCAGGCCCGGAAGACCCGCTCCTGGGGGGCGTCGAACTCGCGGACGATCCGGATGGTGGGCAGGGCCGGGTCCGCCTCGATGCGGGTCTCGCGGCCGGTGGTGGAGGTCATGACGGGTCTCCTTCGGTGGGTGCGGTGGGTGCGGTGAAGCGGTCGGTGCGGGAGTGGGTGCCGGTGTCCGGGGTCGCATCCTGGGTCGGGGCGGTGGCGGCGTTCTCGTCGGTGGCGTCGCTGTCGCCCATGGCCGCGAGGACGGCGTCCAGGCGGAGGAAGCGTTCCTCGGCCCGGCGGCGGTAGCGCTCGATCCAGCTCGTCATCAAGTCCAACACCTGCGGCTCCAGGTGGCACGGCCGCCGCTGGGCGTCCCGGCTGCGGCTGACCAGCCCGGCCTCCTCCAGCACCTTGAGGTGCTTGGAGACGGCCTGCATGGACATCGCATAGGACTCCGCCAACTCGCCGACGGTCGCGTCCCGGACCGAGAGCCGGGCGACGATGTCGCGCCGGGTCGGATCGGCCAGGGCGACGAACGCCCGGGAGAGCTGGTCGACGGCCACGGTGGCACCTCTGTTCTTCCTCAACCGATTGGTTGACAACCACGCTACCCCTGCCCGCCTGCTTGTTCAACCGATTGGTTGTGGAAGTCGCGGAAGCGGAGCTTTGGCAGCTGGTGTCCGGAGGAAGAAACCGTTCATTCGGTTTCTTGGCAGTACTACGAGGCGGCGGTCGCACTGTTCGGCCGATCCATCGGGAGGTGCGACCCCTGATCGCCGAGTCGGGAACTGGCGGACCGTTGACGGCAACTGTGCGGGCAGGTGGGGGAAGAGAGGGCGATTCGGCTGCCTCGTGGGCATCGTCTTGTCGCCCGTTGGGCGCCCGTAGCTAAGATACGGGGTGTTTGGTTTGGTTTTCCCGGAGCGCAGGGCGGGGTGGTTGCGGTGGTACGGCAGGAACGGGCGCTCCGGACGCGCCGGCTGATCCTGGAGGCCGCGGCGTCGGTCTTCGACGAGTTCGGCTACGAGGGCGCGACCATCGGGGAGGTGGTCTCCCGGGCGGGTGTGACGCGCGGTGCGGTGTACTTCCACTTCGCCTCGAAGCGGGACCTCGCGCAGGGAGTCGTCGAGGAGCAGTTCGTCCAGGACGGAGTGCCGGAACGGAGCTGCAAACTCCAGGAGTTCGTGGACACCGGGATGGTGGTGGCGCACCTGATGCCGCGCGATCCGCTGCTCAGCGCCGGTGCCCGGCTCTCGCTCGGCCAGGACGTGTCCGACGACTTCGGCAGCGGTGCGATCCCCGGCTGGATCGGCCGGATGGAGGCGCTGTTGGTCGCCGCCGGCGACCGGGGCGAACTGCTGCCGCACATCGTCCCGGCCGACACCGCCTGGCTGATCACCGCTGCCTGGACGGGTGTTCAGATCCAGTCGCAGAAGCTCTCCGGCCGGGCCGACCTGGAACTGCGGGTGTCCGGGCTGTTCCAGCACCTGATGCCGAGCGTCGCGGTGCCCGGGGTGCTCGGCTCGTTGCAGATGGGGCCGGACCGCGGGGGGCAGGTGGTCGCCGAGGTTGCGGCGGCCCGGGCGGCGGAGGGTGCTGCTGACGGATCGTCGGCGGGGTCGGAGACGGCGGGTGTCGCGGACGGGGTCGGGGTGGGCTGACCGGCGGGCCGCGCGGTACGGGC
This sequence comes from Kitasatospora sp. NPDC059088, assembly GCF_042738155.1. Classification (NCBI taxonomy): domain Bacteria; kingdom Bacillati; phylum Actinomycetota; class Actinomycetes; order Kitasatosporales; family Streptomycetaceae; genus Kitasatospora; species Kitasatospora sp. NPDC059088. The sequence continues at coordinate 79,157 of NZ_JBHYGR010000029.1, forward strand.
GGCAACGGGCCCCGAGGCCAGATGATTTGGGTACAGGTGGCGGCGCGAGGCCCAGGGGGCCGGCGCCGCCTTCGGTTTGTCCGGGGGCGGGCGCGGAGGGTGATCACGTACGGACGCAGGGCCCCGGTGGCGGGTCGCCCGGTGAAGGGTCGGCGCTCGACTCCATAAAAAACAGCGCGTACGGTTTTGTATTGACAAACCGCACGTGCTGTTTTTCACTGAGGACGGACGGTTGACCCAGGGCTGTCGACTCGGGGTCGGCTGTGGCGGAGGCGCTGCGGCGGAGGGGCCGTGGCGTTCCGCGTGATGGGGGTGGTCATCGTGGAGATCAGGGTGCTCGGGGCGCTGGACGTCCGGGTGTGCGGGGAGTCGGTGGTGCCGACGGCGCCCAAGCCCCGCCAGGTGCTGGGCTTGCTGGCAGTGCGAGCGGACCAGGTGGTCCCGGCCGGGGTGCTGGCCGAGGAGCTGTGGTCCGGCCGCCCGCCGCGCACGGCGCGCACCACCGTGCAGACCTACGTCCTGCACCTGCGTGACCTGATCGACCGGGCGCTCGCCCGGGCCGCTGCGCCCGCCGGGGTCTCCTGCGCCAAGGACGTCCTGGTGACCTCGCCCGGCGGCTACCTGCTGAACAGCGGCAACGGGACGCTGGACGTGCGGGAGTTCGAGCGGCTGGCCGGGGCGGGCCACCGGGCGATGGGCGAGGGCGACCATCCGCAGGCCGCCCGGACGCTCGGCGAGGCGCTGGCGCTGTGGCGCGGACCGGCCTTCGCGGACGTCCCGGCGGGCGGCCAACTCGCCGTTGAGGCGCAGCGGTTGGAAGAGGCCCGGCTCTGCGCGCTGGACCAGCGGATCGAGGCCGACCTGCGGCTGGGACGGCACCGGGCCCTGCTGGCGGAGCTGACCGTACTGGTCGACCGCTACCGCACCCACGAGAGCCTGCACGGCCAGTACATGATCGCCCTGCACCGCTCCGGCCGCCGGGGCGAGGCCCTGGCGGCCTACCAGCGCCTGCGCGCCACCTTGGTGCGGGAGTTGGGCATGGAACCGTCCGCCGGGTTACGGCGGCTCCAGCGGTCCGTCCTGCTGGCCGGCTCGGAGGGGGCGGAGCGCGAACCCGCGCCGGCGGCGCCGTAGCCGGCCCGCCGTCGGCCCACCCGGACGGCCCGGAGCATCCGGTTCGCCCGGAGCAACCGGTTCACTCGGCCGATCGGGTACCCGTGCCCGGGCCCGCCCGCGCCGGACCGGGTCGAATGTCAGTGCGCCTCGCCATGATGGCGGTATGAAGGACGCAGCCACCACGGCCACCCCCGCCACCCTCGCCTCCCCGCAGGCCTACGCCGACGCCGTCGCCACCGCCGTCCGGGCCGCCGGGGCGTACTACGGCGACGGCTCCACCCCGCTCGGGGACGACGAGTACGACGCCCTGGTCCGGGGGATCGAGGCCTACGAGCGCGCGCACCCCGAGCAGGTGCTGCCCGAGTCGCCCACCGGCAAGGTGGCCGGCGGCGCGGTCGTCGGCGACGTCCCGCACAGCACGCCGATGCTCTCGCTCGACAACGTCTTCTCCGCCGAGGAACTGGAGTCCTGGGCCGCCGGGCTGGAGCGCCGGCTCGGCAGACCGGTCGCCGCCTGGTGCGTCGAGCCCAAGCTGGACGGCCTCGCGGTCGCCGCCCGCTACCGGGCCGGCCGGCTGCACCAGGTGCTCACCCGGGGCGACGGCCTGGCCGGGGAGGACATCACCCACGCCGCCGACGCCGTGCTCGGCCTGCCCGCCCGGCTCAGCGAGCCGCTCGACGTGGAACTGCGCGGCGAGGTGCTGCTCACCCACGAACAGTTCGAAGCGGTCAACGCCGTGCGCACCGCCCACGGCGCCACCCCCTTCGCCCACCCGCGCAGCGGCGCCGCCGGCACCCTGCGGGCCAAGGACCGCCCGTACCGGGTCGAGCTCACCTTCTTCGGCTACGACGCCCACGGCCTGCCCGGCCTGGACCACGCCGCGCTGCTCGCCCGTATCGCCGGACTCGGCGCCAACACCGCCGCCACCACCGCGGCCGCGCCCCGCCGCTGCGCCACGCTCGCCGAGGCCGAGCAGCGGATCGAGGAGATCGCCGCGCTGCGCGCCGCACTGCCCTTCGGCATCGACGGCGTCGTGGTCAAGGCGGACGCGGTCGCCGACCAGGAGGAGGCCGGCTCCGGTTCCCGCGCGCCGCGCTGGGCGGTCGCCCGCAAGCTCCAGGCCCAGCACAAGGTCACCCGGCTGCTCGCCGTGGAGTGGAACGTCGGCCGCACCGGGATCATCGCGCCCCGCGCGGTGCTGGAGCCGGTGGTGATCGACGGCGTCACCGTCACCTACGCGACCCTGCACAACCCCGCCGACATCGAGCGCCGCGGACTGATGCTCGGCGACCAGGTGTTCGTCTACCGCGCCGGCGACGTCATCCCGCGCGTCGAGGCGCCGCTGGTGGACGAGCGCACCGGCGCCGAGCAGCCGATCGCCTTCCCCGAGGCCTGTCCGCGCTGCGGCGATGCCATCGACCGCTCGGAGCAGCGCTGGCGCTGCGTGCGCGGCCGCGGCTGCCAGGCCGTCGCCTCGGTGATCTACGCGGCCGGGCGCGACCAGCTCGACATCGAGGGCCTCGGCGGCACCCGGGCCGTCCAGTTGGTCGAATCCGGGCTGGTCGCCGACCTCGCCGACCTCTTCACCCTGACCAAGGAACAACTGCTCACGCTGGAGCGGATGGGCGACACCAGCGCGGACAACCTGCTCGCCGCGATCGAGACCGCCCGCACCCGCCCGCTGAACCGGGTGTTCTGCGCCCTCGGCATCCGCGGCACCGGCCGGACGATGTCGCGCCGGATCGCCGCGCACTTCGGCAGCATGGCCGCGATCCGGGCCGCCGACGCGGAGGCGCTGGCGGGCGTGGACGGCATCGGGGCCGAGAAGGCGACCGTGATCGTGGCCGAACTCGCCGACGTGGCGCCGCTGTTGGACCGACTGGCGGAGCAGGGCGTGGGGACGGCGGTCACCGAGCCGCTGGTCGCGGCGGCTGATCCCGCTGCCAGTGCGGCGGGCGAAGGCGCGGAGACGGAAGGTGCGGTGGCCGGTCCGCTGGCCGGGCAGAGCGTGGTGGTCACCGGGAGCATGACCGGCGTCCTGGCCGAGCTCTCCCGCAACGCGATGAACGAACTGATCGAGCGTGCGGGCGGCAAGGCCTCCTCCTCGGTGTCCAAGCGCACCACCCTGCTGGTCGCGGGGGAGAAGGCGGGCTCCAAGCGGGCCAAGGCGGAGGAGCTCGGGGTGCCGGTCACCACCCCGGAGGACTTCGCCGTCCTGGTCGCCGACTTCCTCGGCTGATCGCGCGGCCGACCGCACGGCTCAGCGGCCGGTCGGTGGGCCCGGTCGGTGCGGTAGGGTGGCCGACGCTGTACACGACGAACACGACCGAGAGCCAGGGAGGTGAGACCCATTACCGGTATGTCCGAGCGGGTGCTCCCGGAGCGCGGCCGTGCGGGCGCATCGCGCGCGTAGCGCGGGCGCGCCGACGCGGTGTGGGCCCTGGCGGGAGCCCTGACGGAGTCCTCCGTTCTCCTCCCGTCCTGCCCTAGGAATCCCCTTGTCGGTCTTCTCCTCCGCCGCTCTCCGTTCCTCCGTCGTCTCCCGACTGCGCGCCGCCGGCTGCGTGTTCGCCGAGGACGAGGCCCGGATCCTGCTCACCGCCGCCGCCTCACCCGCCGAACTGGCCGCCATGGTCCGGGCCCGCGCCCAGGGCCGACCGCTCGAACACGTCGTCGGCTGGGCCGAGTTCGCGGGTCTGCGGATCGCCGTCGACCCCGGCGTGTTCGTCCCGCGCCGCCGCAGCGAGTTCCTGGCCGCCGAGGCCGCCCGACTCGCCGGCCCCGGCGCCGTGGTGGTCGACCTGTGCTGCGGCAGCGGTGCCCTCGGCGCCGCCGTGGCGGACCAGGTCGACCACCCGGTCGAGCTGTACGCCGCGGACCTCGACCCCGCCGCCGTCCGCTGCGCCCGGCGCAATCTGGCCGGGACGGGCGCGCGGGTCTACGAGGGCGACCTCTTCGCGCCCCTGCCCGAGGCACTGCGCGGACGGGTGGAGGTACTGATCGCCAACGTCCCGTACGTACCGACCGCGGACGTCGAGCTGTTGCCGCCCGAGGCGCGACTGCACGAGGCCCGGCCCGCGCTGGACGGCGGGGCGGACGGGCTGGACGTGCTGCGCCGGGTGGCCGCGGTCGCGCCCGGGTGGCTGGCGGCGGGCGGGGCGCTGCTGTTCGAGACCAGCGAGCGGCAGGCGGCCGGTGCGCTGGAGGTGGCCCGGGCGGCGGGGTTGGCGGCGGAGGTGAGCCGCGAGGAGGAACTGGACGCCACGGTCGTCACGGCGACCCGGAACTGACCGTCGTCGGCGGGTGGTCGCCTGGGGGCGCCTGGGGGTTGTCGGCCCCGGGAGGCGGGTGGTCGTTCGGGGGCGCTCGTCCGAGGGCGGTCAACGGCCCCGCCCCCCGCGCCCCCGGTCTCGGGGGCGGGCGCGGGGGGGGGGGGGGGGGGGGGGGGCGGCGCGGCGGGGGCCCCCCCCCCCCCCGCCCCGCGCCCCGGGGGGGGGGGCCCCGCCCCGGGCTGGTCGGTCGCCGGTCACCCGGTCATCCGGTCATCCGGTCAGATCCGGGCGCCGTACACGTGGTCGACCGGGATGGTGAGCAGTACCCGGCGGTCGGCGACCATGACCCTGCGGTAGTCCGCCCAGTCGGGGTGCTCGCCGGCGGCCCGGCGGTAGTAGTCGACCAGGGCCTCGACCTCGGGACCGTCGGGGTCGAGGCCCGGTCCGGTGAGGGTGGCGGTGCCTTCGGCGGTGGCCCAGGAGCGGCCGTCCGGTGCGGTCACCTCCAGGCTGACCCGCGGGTCCCGGCGAAGGTTCGCGGTCTTCGCGAGTCCCTCCCGGGTGGAGATCAGGAGGACGTTCGCCTCGCGGTCGTAGTACGGCAGCACCGGCGAGAGCTGGGGCCGGCCGTCGGCCTTGATGGTGGCGAGGATGCCGAGGCGGCTCTGCGCGAGGAGGGCGTACGGGTCGTACGGAGGGCGCGTGGTGGTGGTCATGGGAGCATCATCGGGCTTCACGCCGGTGTGAAGGGCGGGACCCGGCAGGTGTGTTGCGCCGCTGGCGCCTGGTTGGCCCCGAAAGATGAGGATCTGCGGAATCGCCGGTGGCCGCCGCCGTGCCGCGGCTAGGGTCGGGAGCCGACAGGGCGTGACGATCCGTCACCGAGTGCTGGTCCGAACCGAGGGAGCACACGCGATGGCTGCCGACTACCGGCCCAGGGAAGTGCTGGAGTTCTCCGACGACCTGCACCACGAGGACGTCCTCCCCTTGCAGGCCTTCCTGTCGGCCCGTCTCGGCGAGGTGGTCAAGGCCCAGCCCGAGGGCAGCGCCGGCCGTTTCGCGGCCGAGCGCCTCGCTGATGTCACCCGCCGCGACTGCGTCCACCTCGGCGACCTCCTCGTCGCCTGGCGCGAGGTGGTGGTCGAGGACCGGATCGAAGTGCCCGGGGAGACTCAACGGCTCCGGCAGGACGTGATGGTGTGGTGGGAGCGGCTGTGCGGAACGGCCGACGGCTTCCGCGACCACCCCGACCACAGACCCCGGTGGCGGGCGCTGCGCTTCCTGAACCTCGCCCATGCCGAACTGATGGCCGGTCTGACGGACCTGTCGCGGGGCGGGTACGGGGACGGGGCGCACCCGTGAGCTTCTGAACGCCCGAACGCCGGAACGTCCGCACGCCGGAATGCCCGAACCTCGGAACGTCCGCACGCCGGAATGCCCGAACCCCGGAACGTCCGAACGCCTGGAACCCCGGCCACCCTACGGGCGGTGACCGGGGTTCCAGGGCTCAGGCACCGGGCGGGGTCCGGTCGGCGTGGGCCGAGGTGATCACGGCGGTCGCGGTGGAGAGCGCGGCGGCCGTCCGCCGCACGTCCGCTTCCGTGGTGCGCCAGTTGCTGAACGCCGCGCGCAGGGCGGGCAGGCCGGCGTAGCGGGTCGGGGTGAGGAAGGCTTCCGCGGAGAGCTCGGAGGCGAGGGCGGCGAGGCGCTCCGGGGTGGGGTCCTCGGCGAGGGTGAAGCAGACCACGTTGAGGCGGACCGGCGCGAGCAGCCGCAGGCCGTCGATCGCCTCGACCGCCGCGCCGAGCGCGCGGGCCCCGGCGACATTGCGCTCCACGATCTCGCGGTGGCCGGCCCGGCCGTAGGCGCGCAGCGTGAACCAGGCGGCCAGGGCGCGCAGGCGGTGAGAGTTCTCCGGGGTCAGGTGCACCAGGTCGGGGTGGTCGCCGACCGGGCCGAGGTAGGCGGCGGCGTTCTGGAAGACCCGGGCCTGGAGGTCGCGGCGGCGGGTGAACTGCACGGCGCTGTCGTAGGGCACGTTGAGCCACTTGTGCAGGTCCACGCAGACCGAGTCGGCGAGGTCGAGCCCGGCGACCAGCTCGGTGTGGTGGGGGGAGAGCGCGGCGAAGGCGCCGAAGGCGGCGTCCACGTGCAGCCAGAACGGGTACCGCTCGCGGAGGGCGGCGATCGCCCGCAGGTCGTCGAAGTCGACGGTGTTCACGGTGCCCGCGTTGGCGACCACGACGCACGGGCCGTCGGCCCCGGCGAGGGCCCGCTCCAGGGCGGCCACGTCCACGGCCTCCCGGCCGGGCAGGGCGGGGACGGCGGTCAGCGCGGTGCGGCCGAGGCCCAGGACGGACAGCGCCTTGGCCACGCTGGAGTGCGCACTGCCCGACAGCACCCGGGCCCGGCCCAGCGCGGCGACCCCGTCCTCGGCCACGTCGACCCCGAGGCGTTCGCCCAGCCACTCGCGGGCGATCGCCAGTCCGACCGTGTTGGACTGGGTGGCGCCGCTGACGAAGGTGCCGCTGTGCGCGGGGGAGAGCCCGAACAGCTCGCGCAGCCAGCCGACGGTCTCCCGCTCCAGGTGTTGACCGGCGGGGTCGAGCGAGGAGTTGGAGTTCTGGTCGGCGGTGGCGGTCAGCCAGTCGCCCACCAGCGCGGCCGGGGTCGCCCCGCCCGTCACGAAGCCGAAGTAGCGAGGCCCGGCGCCGGCCGACAGCCGTGGCTCCCAGCGCTCGCCGAACTCGGCCAGGGCCGCCCGCAGTCCGTCGGCGTCCTCGCGCAGCGGCTCCGGCGGTGTCGGTCGGCCGGCCTCCTCCGGGATGACCGGCCGGTCGTCGAGCCCGCCGAGGAAGTCGACGGCCCGCTGCCGGGCCTCTTCCAACAGGGCGGGCAACTGGTCGAGGTCGGCGGCGAGTTCGCGGTGCATGGGTTCTCCGTTGATCGGTGGTCAGGCCGAGGCTAGTGGCGGACGGAGAGGGTGTCGCGGGCCAATTCCGTGCCGGTGGCCCGGGCGGTCGTGGGGCGGGACCCCCCGGGCCACCGGGGGTCGGGGGTGGGGGGGGGGGTGGGGGGGTGGGCCGCTCGGGCCGCGCGGGCGCGGGCCGGG
>NZ_JBHYGR010000030.1:0-5349 GCF_042738155.1 Kitasatospora sp. NPDC059088
GGGGGGTGTTTGGTGTTCGTGGGGGCGGGTGGGGGGGGGGGGGCCCCCCGGCGGGGGGGCCCGGCCAACAAAAAACCGCCCGCCCCCCGGGCCCCGCCCGAACCCCGCCGCCCCCGGCGGCGATCACCACCACCGGGCCCGATCCGGTGGTGGTGATCACGGGCTCACGCCGCGAGCGGGCTTTCCTCCTCGGGGGCGGGGATGTCCACGGCGAGCGCCGGATGGGCGGCGGCGATGCGGCGCAGACGGGTGCGGGCGTCGGCGCGGGCTGCGGGGCTGGGCGCCTGCCGGGCAGCCTCGGTGAGGTGGGCGGTGAACGCTGCGAGCGCGGCGGGGGTGTGCAGGATGATCCGGCGGGGCTGGAAGACCGCTGCCGGGTCGCCGAGTCGACGGGCGGCGGTCCAAGCCCGGTAGAACTCCTGGGTGCCGGGGGTGAGGGGTTGGTGTCCGGCGAGTTGGCCGCTGAGCCAGTCGGCGAGGAATCCGCCGACTTCCACGGTGGTCGGGCTCGTCTGGGGGGCTCGGAGTCGGGTCCAGCGGGTGAGGAGGGTTTCGAGCTGGGCCAGGCGGCGGACGGCGGGGCGAAGCTCGTCCGCCTCCCGTGCGGCCCTGGTGAGCTGCTCGTCGGCTGCGGCTCGCAGGTAGTTGGTGTGTTGGGCGTGGCGATGGGGGTCGGCGCGGTACTCGGCGATGAGCTTCTCCCCGATGTCCCGGGCGCGGGCGCGGGCGCTCTCGGTCGCTACTTCGTAGGGGCTGCGGTGGAGCCGTTCCCACGGGTCGCGGGTGCTGGTCGAGCCGGGCGGCGGCAGGGTGATGCCGTCGTAGATCCACGCGTTGTAGACCGCGAGTCGGTCGGTGTACCCGCTCGGGTTCTCGGTCGGGTCGTAGCGGCCGGAGATGAGGCGAAGGCTGGTGTAGGCGTCGGGATCATCGCGTTCGCCTGGCGCGGGCTCGGGGTGCACGGTGACGGTGCCGAAGACGTGCGGGGCACGGACGGTGTAGTACGTGAGACCGTTCTGCGCGTATTCGACGTCGTAGCGCAGCAGCAGGCGGCTTGCGGTGTAGGTGGTGATCAAGGACTCTCCGGGTGGCCGGCCGGACCGTGGTGGCCCGGCCGGCTCGGGTTCAGCGCCTGGCGGCTGGGGTGCTGGGGAGGATCGGCGGGATGCCGTGCGCTTCGGCGGCGGCGTTGATGAGCTTCGGCAGGCGTAGGGCCGCCGCCTGGAGCCACAGGAGGCCGCCGACGACGGCCAGCAGTGCGCCGGTGATGAGGAGTTGGTCGTAGATGGCGCACGCCGCGCCGAGCCCGGTGAGGGCGAGGACGGCGGCGAACAGGGCGCGCTGGATGGTGTTGATGGTGCTGGTCAGCCCGGACTCGGACGGGGTGCTGCTCACGGGTGGGGCCTCTCGGTGCCTGGATTCGGCGGGCCGGGCGGCTCGGTGCCGCCCGGCCCTGGCGATCATCCCGCCATGGCCGGGGTCGGCCAAGGGTTGACGGCGGGCGGGGTCGTGGGGCGGGGCGGCCACGTCGCGGCGGGCGCCCCCTGGGCGGGCGCGGCCTGTTGGGTAGCGAGGCGCTTTCCGGTCGCCTTGGCGACCTCGGCGGTGGCGAAGCGCAGGGCCGGGCCGACTTCGTCGATCAGCAGCTCGGTGTAGATGCGGCGGGGCCCGTCTGCAGGCTGGTACGAGCGCTGCTTGAGCGTGCCGGTGACGATCACGCGGGTGCCCTTGGTCAGGCTCGCCGCGATGTTCTCGGCGTAGCCGCGCCAAGCGACGCACGGCATGGACAGGGAGTCGCCGTCCCGCCAGACGCGGGCCGTGCTGTCGTACGTCTTCTCGTTCGCGATGACGGTCATATTGAGCACCGCCGCGCCGCCGTCCGTGTACTGGAGGGTCGGGTTGTCCGCGAGGTTGCCGATGAGGGTCATCTTGGTCTCGCCTGCCATGTTGCTGCTCCTCTTGGGGTTCGGTACGGGCGCCGTGGTCTCGGTCCGCCGGTCGGGGGTGCCTTCCCCGACCAACAAGACAAGAATACCTCAATAGGGGTTTTTGGTCAAGCATAAAGACGGAGTGCACGTCCCGGGGAGGATAACTGACGGACCATCAGTTTCGAGGGCGCACCTCCCCCGTCCCCCCGATAGCTGCCTGGGGTCCGGGGCAAAGAGGCCGTCCGGGTCAAGGGCCGGCCGCAGGCCGGTGGCGAAGCCACGCGCAGCGCCGTTGAGGCGGGCGGCCGGCTCCGGATACTGGGCCGCGAAGGGGGGCCGGGGGAACCGCGCAGCGGGGCGCCCGAACCCCGCCACCCCCGGCGGCACGCTCTTAACTTTCCCTGTATTGTTCCGAGTTGGTTGCCCGGTACGGGGTGCCGGGGTGACGGATGCAGCTCGGGCTGGTCATGCGAGTGAGCTAACCAGGTAGCCCGAAGGGGGCGATCCTCACGCCGTTCTGATTCCGCTCGTGTCGGCGGTCTCGCTTGGACCACTTCTTCTACAGGTGGTCGGGCTGAGGCTGCCTGCCGCCGGTTCGACCGCCAGAAAGGCCATCGAACCGTGGACTGGGATGGCATCTCCCTGTGGCTGCTGGCCGCTTTCGGAATCCTGACCTTGGCGCTCACACAATTCGTCTCATTGGTAAAGCAGTTGCCTGATCTCCTGGAGGCACTCCGGAAGGTGCGGGCGGCGTGGCGTGATGGCGGGAGTGCTGACTGAGGCGCTGCGCTCGACCCTCGGTGCTCTACCCTGGGAGTCCGCATGCTCCTCCGTTCTCGGGGGTGCTGTGGTCTCCGGCCGGTGGACCGTGCCAACCCGCTTCCGCGGGGGTGTCCACCGGCCGCCATCGTTCCCGGGGTCAGCGCCGGATGGTCGGCTGGTTGGGCGGCTGGACCGGCGGCGGGGGCTGGATCACCGGTGCCGGTGTCGGCGCCGGGGTTGCCCTGACGGTCGCGCTGGTCGTGGTGGCTGCTCGGGTCCTCGGTGCCGGCTGGTCGACAGTGAGGTCCGAGAGCATCGAGCGCAGCGGGCCGTTGTTGCCGTTGAAGCTGGCGATGGACGCGAGCGTGTTGCGGTCGGGGTCGAGCCTGGTCCAGTCGATCGGGTGCCCGGCCTCGGCCGCGAGCTGCCCGAGGAAGGCCCGCTGGGCCCGCCCGTTGCCCTCCCTGAACGGGTGCAACGCGTTCACGTCGCCGTACAGGTCGGCCAGGCCGGTGAGGAAGCTGTCTCGGTCGAGGCCGCGGAGGTGGTTCTGGCGGCGGGCGAGACGGCCGAAGGTGTCGTTCGCGAAATCGGGGATCATGCGGACGAGGCAGAACCGGGTGTTGTCCTTGGCGATCTCGATGCTGCGGGTCTGTCCGGCCCACGGGTAGATGCTGCCGAAGACCTCCCAGTGGAACGCCTGGAGGTGTGCTAGGTCGTAGGTGCCGGGGACCGGCTTCTCGGCGAGGCGGGTGAGGCGGGCGGCGGTGATGTCGGCCTCGGCGGCGGCGAGGGCCTGGGGGTCGGTGATGCCGAGCTTGTTGCGCAGGACGCCGCTGTCCGGGTCGGCGTACGGGTCGGCCATCAGGGGGCCGGCTGCTCGGTGTCCGGAGCGCGGTGGCGTGCCTCGGCACGAGCCACCAGCTCGTCGGCGGAGATCGTTCCGGCGGCGTACTCCTCCGCGTCGGCGGCGTAGTCCGCGGTGGGGGTGAGCCCCTCGGCCCGGACGGAGCCCAGGGCGGAGGACAGCGCGCGGCGGCGGCTCTCCGGGGTGGCGGGGTCGTGCATCGGCGTTGCTCCTCGTCTCCGCGTGGGGCGGGCGCGGGTGGTTCTCATCAGCGTACGTGCCCGGTGCCGACCGGCGCGCTGGTGCTCCGGGCGGCCGGGCGGGACGGGCGCGGCAGATGGCTCGCCACAGTCGGCGGGCGCGCGCGATGGGGAGGGGGCTCGATGCCCCCTCCCCATCGGTGCCGGCCGCCGGTCCGGGCGGCCGGGTCAGGCGGCGATCGGCCGGGCCTCTCCCACCGGCACGTGCAGCGCTGTCACGCGGGCCTCGCCGGTTTCGGCCTTCTCGATCATGGCAACCTGGGCCGCCGCCCGTTCCCGCTCTCGGGTCAGCTTCTCCTGGAGCTGGGCTACCTCTTCCTCCAACTCCTGAATGGCCTGCTGGTGGTGGCGATACCGGGCGGGCGCGTGCTGCTCGTTGTGGGCGCGGCGCAGCTCGGCCGCCCACGGGCGGGTGAGCATGTGGTGGGTGATCGCGTAAACGATGGCGGCGGTCCTGCGCTGGGTTCCTTCCGGGGCGGTGGGGCTGTAATGGCCGCCGGTCTCCCGCCGGACGACCAGCCATCGGTGACTGGTCGGGCTCATCGACTCGGAGTGGAAGACCGCTTGCTGAGCGAGCTGGACGCCGTAGACGGTCGGCGCGTCCTCGAAGTGCTCGGTGAACGGGCTCGGCGTCGGCTTGCCGTACGTGATCTCGATGGCGTCGCCGCCGCAGCAGCTCAGGTAGTAGTGGCCCGACTGCCACCCAACGGTGATGGTGCCTCCCAGCTCCGCGACGCGGTACAGGGCGGCTCCCCGCTCCCAGTCCAGGGTGACGGTGGCGTGCATCCGGTAGCCGACTTCGGTGACCACGGTGACGTACTGTGGGCCGGTCGGCCGGGTGCTGTTCATGCCGCCGCCCGGGTGAGCGCGGGGGCTTCGGTGTCATCGAAGCTCGGCACCATCCCAGCGGCCAGCTCCTCGACGTCGGGAAGGTTGTCCCAGTGGCGCGCGGCGTGCCGGTACGCCGTAGTCCAGAGGTTGAGCTGGCTGGTGAAGGCGTCCATGTCGGTGACGATCGTCAGCAGACCGCCGATGCTGACGCGCAGTTGCGGCGCGCGGGTGGGGCTGATCTTCTCGTGCAACGTCTCCACGATCGGCGGGCGGACCGGGGCGTCAAGGCGCAGGTGCCCGGATATCTGTCCTTCGGGCTCCGGGACGACGCCGGGCCGAAGCCGCGCGAACAGCTCGGTGGCCTGATCGGCGGCGCCCGACCACGCCGCGTACGCCTCGTAGGCGGGTTGCGGGTGGGCCAGGCGGATGCGGGCGGAGGGCATGGTCATCAGGATCGTTCGGGCGAGCAGCACGGCGTGCGTCTCGTGGCGGCCCGCGAGGTGTACGGCGAGATCGGTCCGGACGTTGCGCGGTGGGTCGTCGGTGGTAGCGAGGTACAGGTGCATGCATGCCTCCGGCGTTGGTGGTGTGGTCTACGGGAGCCGGGGGTGTCCGGTGCCATCGGACACACCCCCGCGGGGGGGGGGGGGCTGAAAACACCCACAATGTATCCCCCCTTAAGGTGGGGTTTATACCCGGTGAGGGGGGTGCCATGGCCAGA
>NZ_JBHYGR010000030.1:5359-81456 GCF_042738155.1 Kitasatospora sp. NPDC059088
GGTGGTGTTGGTTGTGTGAGTTGGCCGTCGTGCGCGGGGTTTTGGGTGTGGGTGGGTGGGGGGGGGGGGGGGGGCGGGCCCCCCCCCCCCCCCCCGGCGTGGTGGGGAGGGCGTCAACCCTCCCTGAGGTCAGGCCGCGATCGGTTCGTTGATCTCCGGGTAGCGGGCTTCCCAGTCGCCTTCCTCGGCCTGCTCCCCCGCGCGATCGGTGACCGGGCCATCGGACTCGTCGTCCGTCACGAGCGTGAGGTACCGGTCCAACGCGTCCTCCTGCTCCTCGTCCTGTGCCGCCAGCCCCGGCCCTTCCTCGTCCTCCTCGCCTTCCAGTTCCTCGTCTTCCAGTTCCTCGTCCTGTGCCGCCAGCCCCGGCCCTTCCTCGTCCTCCTCGGCGTCGGCCGCCGCCTCTCCGGCTGCTTCTTCCTCCGCCTTGGTGGCCGCCCGTGCCTCGGCTGCGGCGATCTTCGTCCGGAGCTCGGCCAGCAGCTCGACCTCGGGCTCGTTCAGCTCGTAGCCGTAGGCCTTGAGGAATTCGAACCAGGTCACAACGTCCTGCTTGTCCCCCCAGCCGGAGGCGGCCTGCCGCACTTCGCGCTCGGCGCGCACCGCGACGGTGGCGAGCAGCACCAGAGGCAGACGAGCCTCGGCCGTCCTGCCGATGAACCGCCCGTACCGTGCGGTGCGGTCGTCGTCGCCCGGGGCCTGGAGGAACTTCAACACCTCAGGGTCGGTGTGGTCCGCTCCCAGCTTGTAGAGCATCGCGAGCACCTTGCGGGTCATTCCCTTGGGCACCTTCTTGGAGCGGCACAGTTCCTGGATGTACTCGTGTCGGACTTCCGCAGCGATGGTGAGTGCCTCCTTGCGCTCGCGGTCGGCCTGCTCCGCCGCTGCCCTGGCCACCTCCTCGGCCGGGCTGCGGAACGAGTAGCTCCGCAGCACGTTGTGCTCGTACTGGTGAGGGTCACGGCACAAGAACGTGGCCTTGAGGTCGCCGTGCACGCGCTCGTTGAAGAAGGCCGCATGTCCGCCGCAGCTCTTGTGACTCTCCGGCGTCAGAACCACCCCGTCAGCGTCGGCGAGATCGCCGAGGCCGACCTCCTTCGACCCGTTCCAGCCGAATCCGTACGGCTCACCGACCATGCGGACGCCAGAGGCCTTGAGCGCCTGCGTGGTCTCCTTCCGCTGCATGGCCTTCTCGGCCTTGGCCCGCTCGTTCTTGATGGCCCAGCTGAGCTTGCCGCCCCGCTCGATCGTGTCGAGCAGCCGCTTGTACGCCTTCGGGTCGCTCTCAAACTCGGCGATCAGCTCGGCGTCCTCCAGCGTGAGCGCGCCCTCGTCCACAGCGCTCCGGGCCGTCTTCGGCATCGCGGACAGCGCGATCGAGGCCCTGACCTTCTTCGGGTCCTGGGCGACCCGTGCGGCGATCTGGTCGGCGTCGAGACCGAGCTCGATGGACAACTGCGCGTAGGCGTCGGCGATCTCGCTCTCGCGCATGTCCTCTCGGTGCATGTTCTCGATGAGCTGCGCGATGATCCGCGCCTCTTCGGCATTCAGGTCGTTGCGCACGATGACGTCGATGGTCCGGCCAGCCTCAATCGAGCCCTTGGCGCGCCGGTTACCCAGGATGATCGCGATTCCGGCCTCGTAGGGGGTCGCGATGATCGGCTGGAACAGGCCGTGCTCCGCGATCGAGTCGACAAATTCCGGCGTCAGCTCGGCCTTGCGGACGTTGCGCGTGAAGATCAGCTCGGTCGGGTCGATTCCTTCGAGAAGGATCTTCGCCGGGATCTCCGCCGGGTCGGTGGTCTCATCGACGGATTCGACCTGGATTGCCGCCGTCAGCTCGATCGGCTCCAGCGAGCAAGTCTCGTCGTCCAGCAGCTCGGCGGGGGCAAGTACGGTGGTCACAAATCCTCCAACAGGTGCCTGGTCTCTGCTTGTTGGGCGGGGGTGCCATCCCCTCCCAACAAGAACAATAATACCTCAAAGAGGGTTATTGGTCAATCATGCCTGCCGACCCGAGCCCTTCGGACATGGCGGATTCATGATCGTTTTCATGTCGCGCGGAAGGTACGGCGATGCAGCTGACCAGCCCATACACACCTCCCCCGTCCCCCTGATAGCTGCCTGGGGTCCGGGGCAAAGAGGCCGCCCGGGTCAAGGGCCGGCCGCAGGCCGGCGGCGAAGCCGCGCGACCGAAGGGAGCGCCCTTGACCCGGGCGGCCGGCCCCGGAAACTGGGCCGCGGAAGGGGGACGGGGGAACCCGGCAGCGCTGGAGGCCGAGAACGAATCCCGGGAAGCCCCACCAGTGATCACAGCGAAATCCAACCCACGCTCTTCCACTGACGGCGCGGTAGCCTGCTGAACCTGGACCCCGGCTACCGCCAGGGGTGTCCATAAGCTCGCGGGTCGTCCACAACGAATAAGGGGCTGCAGTTGTGAAGTGCCGAGGTGACTCTCCCCGTCCCATTCGTCGAGCCAGCCTGGGCTCCTCGTTGGGAGCGAGCAGCGTGATCCGGCGATGAGGCCCGATTCGCCCGAGGGGCGGCAATCTGACAGTGCGCTGTTCGGTCAGCCGGCCCTCGACGGTGGGCTTGAACCATGCCAGGAGTGGGCGGAGCTCTTGACGGCCTGGGCGGAACAGCGAATCGGCGCTGTGCCTGGCCGCGAAGACGTCGTGCAGTTGCTCGCTGAGACCTTGCACGACTTCCCGCAAGCTCGGCTCGCGTCCCAAGCGCCGTGGATGACGCCGTCGCTGGAGGAGATCGCGGCGGCAGTTGGCGGTGACGGCGACGTAACCAGGCAGGTGGGCCGCGTCCTGGCCTGCCACTGTGACGCCACGGAACCGGGCCCGCCCCCGGCCGTCGGTGCGCGCCGTCACGCGCTAGCCCAGATGCTGCGTGAGCGACCCGATCGTGGACTGGAGGCGGCGCTAGCGGGGAGCACCGTGCTCGGCAACCGTGCCGGAGCATGGGCCAGGACCCTGGTGGACGACCGAGGGCCTTCTGCGCCTCCGCACGTCAGCCTGTCGCTGTACCGCGATCACAACGATCCGCCGTACACCGGCGACGACAACATCCTTGACACCGGCGTGTATGCGACCGGCCCCGGGGGCTGCGACCTTCTCCACGAGGGTACGGCGTACGGCCTGCTCCTGGCTTCCCTGCCGGAGCTGGAGGACGATGCGGTCGAGCTCGTCCTCGGGCGGCTTCTTCGCAACCTGTTGATCGAGGACATCGTCGGCATCGTCTCGCCGCGCCGGTGCGCGGTGCTGCTGGAACGCGGATCGCGCCGGCCGGACCGGTCCTGGTCGCCGCTGCTGGTCGAACTGGACACCGAGGAGGACCAGGCCGTCTGGGCTGGAATCGCCTTGCGGGAGTGGAGTGTGTGGGCGGCGCTGCGTCGGTTCGACCTCACCGATCCCAAGCCCGGGCGGGTGCGCAGGCCTGGCAGGCCGGATGCGGTGGTGCCGCGGGCCGGTGCCGTGCATGTGGTTGCGCCGGACGGCGTGCGCAGCACCGCCCGAATCGCCTCCGCCAGGCTGATCGACTGGCAGACTCCATTGTGGCGCCGCAATTCCTGGGACCTCGGGCCCGGAGCGGTAAGCGGTCAGTAGTCGACGTCGTCAGTAACGCCTGCGGTGAGGACCACGTGGACCGCGCCCAAGGCGCCGCGGGCGTCGTCTAGCGCGGGTGGCATGCGGGACCACGTCACGCCGGGCTCCAGGTCGTCCATGGTCATCCCGTCGATCGGCCGCAGCGCGGTCGCGGCCTCCGACAGGAAGCGCCCGAGCCGTCCCCCCGTCGACATACTGCAGGTTTCCAGCGCCCGGTAGTTGTCGACAACCCAGGCGAGGCTCTCCTCGTCCGTGGGCCGCTTCTGTTGGACCAGCGCGGCAAGTGCCTCGGGGCTCCAATACGCCCGCTGGCCGGCACGCTTCAACAGCTCGGAGGCGATGCTGCCTTCGCGGTAAGTGAACTCCCACTGGCGGAGGTTGAGTTCGCGCTCGGCCGCGATCACCACAGGGTGGACAGCGTCCTGCAGCGGGGTGGGGTGCCTGTCGACGGGGTCAACCTTGATCATCCGGTAGCGGATCCCTAGGAATGACCCTTCGAGCGCCAGGCGGACCAGCGATCGCAGCAACTGCTCGGGAGACAGCGTGGGCACCCGGGGTGTCCAGGAGTGCCCGCACAGGCAGGTCAGTTCAGCAGGCCCACCCCAGGTGCCGGAGACGGTGAGCCCGCGGTCCGCCGTGCACACGGGGCAGTAGACGTCCAGCAGGGTCGCGCCGTCTGGCAGCGGGCTGCTGGTCCAGAACACCTGGCCGCGCCTCCTGGGGACGGCGGTGTAGTCGCTGACGCGGTGGCAGATCTCCAGCACCACGGTGCCGGCGCCGTCGTGGCTGATGCGGCTCGTGGGGAATGTCCAGGTCACCTGCCCAGACTAGGGCTGGCGGGACGTGGGCGTCAGGGCCTTCGCCGGTAAAGCCGTAACAGCCGCGCCCGGTCGGACGGCCTTCGCCCAAGCTTGGCGGCCGCCCCCGGCTGACTGCTCGCCCCAGAGAAGGACATCGGCACGTCGGACCCGAGCGACGCGGCGCCGCACTCGCCGACGCCCCGGTGAAGACCGGGCG
The DNA here is from genome assembly GCF_042738155.1 of Kitasatospora sp. NPDC059088. Lineage (NCBI taxonomy): Bacteria > Bacillati > Actinomycetota > Actinomycetes > Kitasatosporales > Streptomycetaceae > Kitasatospora > Kitasatospora sp. NPDC059088. Next base: position 9,991 of record NZ_JBHYGR010000030.1, read on the forward strand.
GCAGACGGGCACGACGCCGCCCTGCGGGGGCATTGCCGCCGATCTGCAGGGCTACTCCTCCTCGCTGCGGCGCATCTGCCACAGCACCAACTCGGGCAGCAGTCCGGGCGCGGGAGGCCAAAACGCGGTGGGCCTCTGGCCGGCGACCGCGCCAGCGTCGTACGCGGCGCCGGGAACGCTCGCGGCGGACAGCAAACCCGTGAACCACCCCATGAACGCGGCCTGCTGGACGAACGCGGCTTCGTCCGGCTGCGGAGGTGTCCCGCCTTTTGCCCGTTCCACCTCGTCGTAGTACCGGCTGGTGGCCTTCACCGCGTCGGTCAGACTCAGGCCATCGGCAAGGAGAAGGGTGGTCTTGGTGAGATCCCGAAAGCTGCGGTCCGGCTCGCCCGCGTCGTCCAGGAGGACCAGCTCACCACCGTCCTGGCCTGCGGGCTGGTCGAGGAAAGCGAGGAGCAGCCGGATCCGGGGGCCGTCCTCGACCACTACACCGACCCCGGGAAGAGGCAGGTCACGAAGCGCTCGCGCGGGTACCCGCTCGTCGGACTCCTGGCAGTACCCCACCCCGCCGTGCACCAGAGCGTGCCGCCCGCCGCTGCGCCAGGACCCGATCGCCGCGATCCGTGCGGCGTCCCAGAGCGCCTGCTCCACGGGAACGCTCCACTGCTGGATGAGCCAGCGGGCAACCTCCCTGACGGGCATCCAGCACCACGGCTTCCAGACCCCGTGGTTACGCACCCGCAGTTCCTCCAACTGCTCCAGGACTCCGGGGTACTGCTGGAAGATCTCCGTCTCCCACCGGTTCCACCGGTCGGCCGCTTCGCGGTACAGCTGCGCGATGCGGCGCAGGGCCGGGGGAAGCTGGTGGTCGAGTTCGGCGGGGAACCGGCCGTGGGAGGGCTGGGGTGGGGTAGCGGACGGGTCGATGCCGCCGATCTGCGTGCCGTGGGTGCCGAACAGCTGGGAGTGCCGGGTAGCGGCCTGGTCAAGGACCGCCTGTCGGACGGCGTCGGCGGAGGCCGTGGTGGCCACGCGGACGCTGCGCTGCTTCGCCTTCTGCGCCGCCAACGCGCGCCCAATGGCGGGTGACGGCCGCTGCTCGGAGAGCTCGGTGCCGGTGAGCGCATACCAGGCGGCGACGACGGCCCGTAGCGGCCCTGCCGAGTACTTGAGGCCGTCCGGCAGGTCGGCCTGGATCAGGCGGGAGTCCACGACGGGCGGGAAAGGCAGATGCAGCTCGAAGTCCCGAATGAGGGGGATGGCCCCCTCATTGCTGGTGCGGCCGTCAGACCACCAGGTCAGGTGCACACCTGGCCCGAAGCCCGCCATCGACGGGCCCCAGGAGGCAGCCACGACCGAGAACTCGCCGAGGTCGTACAACGGCACCGCGGTGACGAGCAGGCCGGACGGCGCGGGCAGGATGTCCTCGGTGAACACCAGCGGCACCGTCCGGTCCGCAGCCACGGCCCGGACGGCCTCGACCACCGGAGTGTCGAGGGCGAACGTGGTCCCTGCGGCGACTCGGCGCTCCTCGGCCGCGACGACCCGATCGATCCGCTGCTGGCGAGGCAACGCCATCCACGCGGCCGGGTGCAGAAGCGCGTGACCCTCGGACTCGAAGTAGTTGTACAGCGCCCGGCTGTCCGGCGACCGGAGGAAGCGCAGGTGGTCCGCTCGCAGTCCGGCGGCCAGGTCGGGAAGCTGAGGCATGGTTCGGACCGTAATACCTCACGGTGCGCGCGACCAAGCCGCCGGCAACGGCGGACGGGGGCCAAGGCCCCCGCGAGCAACCGTCCCGGTGGCGCGCGGACAGCTCGGCGCAGGCCGGAGCCCCGGTCCCGGAAAGCCACCCAGGGAAGCCCGGGTCCCGGTGAGCACCGGCAGTGCTTACCCGCGGCCGTCGAGCGGGATCTCGGCCACCGGCTCCCACGACAGCTCCCACGCTGTGTCTCCGTTCAGCCGGGGGCGCTGCTGGAACCGGACGTCGAGCAGTTGCACTCCGGCGACGCGGACGGGGGCGTGGCTTGGCGAGATCCGACGCAGCGCGGTCTGCAGCTCGTCGGAGGACGCGGTGTCGAAGGCGTAGCCGAGCGAGATGTGCGGCCGACCGCCGTCGTAGAGCAACGCGCCCGGCCCACGGACCTCACGGATGGCCGCGCGGACGCGTTCCCGCAGATCGAGCAGGCCCTCGTCCGGCGACAAGTCCAAATACGCCCCGACCCGATTGGCCACCGGGGACCCGGCGGTGACCTCCAACGCACTGGCGCCATCTAGGTGCCGGCGCAGGGCACTGAGAAGGGCGTTGCGCTCGTCGGCCGTGATCTTGTCGGCGGTGGTGTCGGCAACCATCTCCAGCGTGCAGTGCAGCGTGTCGTCGCCAATTGGGGCGATGGGGAACGGCAGCATCGCGGTGCGGGACTCACCGATCAGCCGGGCCAGCGGGAACTCGGATCGCAGGTCCGGCACAGCGTAGATGTGCAGGACGCGGGCGCCGTCGGTCCACGGCATCCCCTGGAACCTGGGAACGAACCTCTCCACTATCACTTCTCCAATCGCCTGGTGCGGACATCGTGTCCGTATCCGTGAGGAACAGTCGGGTCGGGGTGCCGGTCTGTGGGTGGGCGCCGCGAGCAGGCTGCACGAGGCCCCGGAACCATCACCAGATGCCTCGGCGGGGCAACTCGGACGCCGTCTCCCAGTGGTAGAAGCCTGCGTCCGGGTCCTGGGTCTGCAGCACCAGGTGAACGGTGTCGACCGTGAGGGTGACTCGCTCGGGCCGCAGCTATCGTCTCCAGGTTGCCGAAGCGGCCGAGGAGTTCGGCGTGCTGCCGCGCGCACTCGACGTACTTCGGGTACCGGTCGAACAGGATCAGGAGGTGCGGGTAGGGGCCGTTCGACCAGATCCGCTACGGGTCGAAGAAGTTGTTCACGTGCTCTCCAATCAGGGCAGGATCTTGGACGGGGCGAGGTCGACCACGACCATCAAGTGGTCGGACGCGGCGAGAGCGGCAGAGCTTCGGTGGACGCGGCAGCCGACCAGCGCCGGCGCCACGGGCCTGGTCGCCAGGGCGAGGTCGATCCTGCGCGGCCCCCACGGGTCCGGGTCGCCCTTGCCGTCCTCCCAGTGACCCACCGTCGGCTCCCAAGGCGCGCCCAGGTGCGCGGCGGCGTCGACCATGAAGCCGCGCCGCAGCAGCATCGCGACCGGTCGGCGGTCGGCGAGGTTGGTGTCGCCGACCGTCTCGGGGACGCACTGGTATTCGAGGTCGTCGTGGTCATGGCCGGTGTAGGGCTCAGTGTCGTAGGGCTGCTGCGTGCCGTCGACGGTGACGGTGGCCGCGGAGATCGAGTTGAAGTCGCCGAGGACCAAGCCGGGCTTGGAGCCGCCGCTGCGCCGGAAGGCGCCCTTGAGACGGCGGGCCTCGTCCGCTCGGAAGTCGGGGCGGAACGGGTCGCCGTGGTAGCTCGCAATCAGGAGCGGGGCCTTCGCGCCGATGTCGAGCTGGATCGTGGTGAAACCGTGCCAGTAGTCGGGCGACCCGTACGGCCGGAACCCTCCGGGCACCGGGGTGACCGTCTCCGGGCGCCACAGCACCGCGGTGAACCAGGGACGGTCGCCGTTGCGGGCCATCGCGACCAGCCCGGCGCTGCCATCGGAGCGCACGGTGGTGGCGGTCAGTCCGCACTCGCGGGCCAGCCGCGCGATGACGGCTGCCGCCTGCGTGTCCCAGCGGTGGTGCCGCTTCGCCTCGTCGACGATCCCGTTCTCGTCGGCGTCCTCGGGTGCGTCCTCGTCGACCAGAACCTCCTGCAGACACAGGACATCCGGGCCGACCTCGCGGATCGCGGTGACCCGGGCCCGCCACCCCTGGCTGCCGACGTCGCGGGGATGCAGCTTGTAGGCGTTGAGGTTCGCGACGGTGACCAGATCGGCGGCTTCCGGAACGCCACCGGCCTTCTGCTCGGTCATCCGCTCGGTGCCGGGCGCCTCGTCGCCAGTGAGCGGCCACCAGGCCAGGGCCTTGTCGTCCGAGATCTTGTAGCGGGGCCAGCGCTGTCCGGCGGGGTCCTCGTGCTCAGCGCGGGCGATGGCGTCGGCGACCGCCTGGGGCCCGTCTTCCCGGCACGCCTGGGCGAGTTCCTTCCATGAGTACAGTCCGTACTCCTCGACTGCGGCCGTGATGCCGTCGGTGGCGATCAGGATCTCGGCCAGGTCGGCGGCTGGCCATGAGGCGGTGACCGCGTTGAGGCCCGCTTCGGGGTCGGCCTCAGCGATCCAGTACCCGTCCGGGTTGCGGTTGACCACCGTGCCCTGGAAGTCGCGCAGTTCCGTCAGGATCTGGCGGTGCCGGTCGCCGAAGCCATGCCCGGCGCGCAGGAGGTCCCGGTACTCCCGTGCCGCAGGCTGGGTGTCGACCAGTCGGGCGAGCCGGTCGTCGCGCACTGTGTGCAGCGTGCCGTCGCGGCCGATGGCGACGACGGGGCTGTCGCCGAGGACGGCCGCCTCGATCCGGTCCGCCCGCCGTCGCACGACCGCCACGGTGGAGGCCGGCGATGAACCGGTCACGAGCCCGTGGTCGCCGGCCACGGCCCTGATCGCCGCGGCGAGCACCTGGCGCAGCCCCATGTCCGGTTCCTGGAAGAGGAGTTCGGTGATGGTCTGACCCAGGGTGTCGGCGTACCAGCCGCCGCGGGGCTGGTCGTCGGTGACGGTCGAGACGCCGTCCAGGACGATCACGGCATCGGCGGTGGTGACCACCCGGTCCTCGCTGGGGCGTCCGTGGCCGGCGAGTTCACCGATCCGGAGAGTGGCGCCGCACAGCATGGCCGTACGGGGAGTGGTACTGGGATTGGTCTGCATGAAGAACTCCGGTCTGATCTGGTCAGGTTGGGCGAGTATCAGTGCTGCGGCGCGGTTGGACCAGCGGGCCAGCAGCCCAAGGTCCTTGACGGGCAAGGCCAGGTGGGATCACCAGCCGCGCAGAGCCTCGGTGATCAGGGCGCGGGCGTCCTGCCCGTAGACGGCGGATTCCTGGAGCAGCCGGAAGGCCCGGTGGAAGAGGCCGACGCGCTTGGGGTCGGTGATGGTCTCGCATCCGCGGTAGCCCTCCACCTCCACCCGGGTGCCGTCGTGGATGCCGAAGCCGTCGCCGGGGTAGACGTGCAGGCGAGCTCGGGCCGGGATGATCCCCAGTCGCAGGCCCGGCGTGTCGAGGGCGGCCAGCAGGTGCTCCAGCTGGGCGCACATCACCTCGGCGCCGCCGATGCAGGTCAGCAGGGCTTGCTCACCGAGCAGGACGTGGTAGGTCCGGCCGTCCTGCCCGAGGTAGCGGGCGCGGGCGGTGCGTTCGGCCGCGCCGGCCTGCGAGTCGTCGGGGAGCTGGTGCAGACAGGCGACCATGCGCAGGACCTCCTGTGCGTACGCGGGAGTCTGCAGGTTCCCCCAGATCAGGTCGGGGCTGTGCCCGGCGTAGTCGCTGGTGGCGGCGGTGAGTTCGCGGAAGGCGCGCTGGATGTGCTCGGTGCCGCGGGCCAGCAGGTCGTCCCACGAGGTGGCGTCGGACGGCTGCGGCGTTTCAGGTGAGTTCGGTGCGCTCACTGGCTTCTCCCTGCTGGTCGGATCGGCTCGGATCGGGGACTACCGAGTGAGCGTGTCAGGCACTGGCGGTGGTCTGGTGGGGCAGGCGGTCGCCGAGGTCGTACTGGGCGGCTTGGAGGAGATAGCTCTCGCGGTAGCGCGTGGCCGGTTCCTGGGCCATCAGCTCGGAGTGGCTCCCCTGTTCTACGAGGCGGCCGTGGTCGAGGACGAAGATGCGGTCGGCCTTGGCGGTGGCGCCGAGGCGGTGGGTGATGAGGACGACGGTGACGCCGAGGGCCGTGAGCTGGCGGATCTGCTCGAACGCCTCGACCTCGGTTTCCGGGTCCATCGCCGACGTCGGCTCGTCGACCACCACGAGGGCGGGAAGCCGGCCGTGGGCATCCGGAGTGGTCAGACGCAGGCGAGTTCGGGCGAGGGCGACCTTCTGCCACTGGCCGCCCGAGAGGCCGACACCGCCCTCGAAGCCCTTGGCGACGAGGGTGTCCCAGCCGCGCGGCAACTCCTCAACCACCGGGTGAAGGTCGGCGTAGTCGGCGGCGGCCTCCAACTGCCGCTGCTCGCAGGCAACTTCGGGGCGGCCGAGGAGCAGGTTGGCACGCAGAGTGAAGGACCAGCGCTGGAAACTCTGGGCGAGCAGGGCGACGCTGCTGAAGAGCTGGTCGCGGTCGGCGGTCGCGGTGTCGATGCCGTCCCACCGGACGCGGCCGTGGTGTGGCTGGTAGACCCCGCAGAGAATGTTGGCCAGGGTGGACTTGCCCGAACCGTTGGCTCCCACCAGGGCGATGACCTTGCCCCGGGGAATTGTGAGGGTGACCTTGTCCAGCGCGGGGATGTCGCGGCCGTCGTAGGTGAAGGACACGTCCTCGACGGTGATCGTCTCGGGGCGCTCGGGCAGCGGTGTACCGCCGGTCGGGATGGCACGCCGGTGGCCCTCGCGGCGCAGCTGGTCGAGGTCGCGGACGAACAGCGACTCCTCGTACAGCTGGTTGATCTGGGAGACGAGGCCGCCGATGCTCGCCGAGCCGGTGCGGATGGCCACCACGGCGGTCCCGGCGGCGGCCAGCGGGATCGCTCCGTTCATGACGAGCGAGCCCAGCAAGGCGAAGGCGCAGACGGTGGCGGCGCCGGCAAGCGCCGCGGAAAGCAGGTCGGTACGGGCCCGTGCTCCGGCGAGGCGGCCCTGCTCCTGCTCGGCCGCGCGGGCCATCTGCTCGTAGTGGTGGAGGATGAACGGCCCGCAGGCGTGCACCCGAAGCTCGGCCGCGGAGTACGGGCGGATCAGCATGTCCGCCAGAGCGCTGCTGGCCCGGGAGTGCTGGAGCCAGGCCCGCCTGGAAGCGTAGTGGCGGCGGGCGGTGCGGACAGCTCCCCAGCCGCGCGGGGCGGTGATCAGCAGCAGCATGGGCAGCAGGGCGGGGTGGAGGACGGACAGGACACCGGCGGCGGAGACGAGGCCGAAGGTGGCGGTGAGGACGGAGGTGGCCTGGCCGATGATGCGCTGCAGCGACATCGCACCCCAGCGGGCGCTGTCCACCTCGGCAAGGAACGCCGGGTCCTCGATGGCCTCCAGCTCGGAGCGGCCGACGATGCCCAGGAACTCCATCGTGGCCTGGCGGAAGACCGCCGGTTCCAGCCTGCCTCCGGCCCAGCCGGAGGCGGCGGACAGCACCGAGGACAGGCCCGCTACCAATCCGACCATCACGATCGCCGGCGAGGCGGCTCGCAGCACGTCGGCGACATGGCCGGGGGCGAGCAGTGCGGCCAGGGCGTGGTTGGTGGCGATCAGCGCGAAAGCGGCGGCCAGGCCGCGCGTCATCTCGGCGCCGACCAGGGTCAGCAGCGCCGCGCGGTCGGCCTGCCACGCCATACCTCCGGCTAGGCGCAGGAAGCGCGGCATCTGCCGGGCAACCGCCCAGAACGTCACCTCGCCGCTGGCCATCTCGTGCTTGGCCCAGCCGTAGTCGTAGCGCATCGGCCCGCCGAACAGCAGCTGCTCGCTGTCCGGCACGGAGTCCGTCGAGGTCTTGGGCGTGCTGGTCACATACTCCCTTTCGCAGAGGGGAACGCAGTGGTCGGGCGCCAGTGCCGTCAGGGTCCGGCGTAGCCGTGGGGCGACCGGTACGGACGGGGCAGGGTTGGACTGGCCTGCACCGTGTCGGGCGGGCGCACTCGCCCGGCACGGTGCAGACGGGCGCCGGTCACGTCTCGACGAGCTCCCGCTGTCCGGCGGCGGGGTCGAATCCGTGGGTGGAGAATGCGGGTCCGCCGGCCAGGTACGCCTCCACCGCGGCTTTGGAGGTCGGGAACATCGGGCTGGGCAGGACGTCGGCGGCGGGGTGCCAGCGCACCTCCAGGTGCTTGTCCGGCTCGGCGTTGACCAGCTCGCCCGTGAACTCGCTGGTGGCGAAGACGAAGAGGACGAACCCGCCGTGCCCGTCCCAGCCCTCCTTGGCCTGGATGGTGTGCACCAGGCGCAGGTCGCACGGCCGGGCGATGAGCCCGGCTTCCTCATGCAGTTCCCGGGCGGCAGCATCGGGGATCTCCTCCCCGGGGTCGACCTTCCCACCGGGGATCGTCCAGGCGGGGCCTGAGGTCCAACTGCGCTGGCCGTAGTGGACGGTGGCGATCCGGTCGGTCGTCAGGTCGTGGACGATGACGCCGACCGACAGCCTGCTCGTCTCGTGCATCAGAGGTGCTCCTGGTTGAAATGGGAGGGGGCAATGGCGCGGACACGGCGGTCGGGCGACTGCTTCTAGGTGTCGCGCGGGGGCAGCTCCGAGAGCGTGGTGTCGCGCATGATGCGGTCGACCGTTTCGCGGAGGGTGCTCTCGCTGCCGATGACGGTCTCGATTCCGCCGGGAAGAACGTCGTGCTCGCGGTACCAGTCGCGCAGTTCCCGCTCGGTGACGGCCGCCAAGTACTCGCGATCGGCCTTCGAGGTGTGCCGGACCAGCGTCTCGTCGAACGGGATGTCGAGGTAGTAGCAGCGGGTGACGCCGCGGTGGTCGTCCACCAGGCGTTGGAGCATCTCGCCGTAGTGATCGGCGTACAGGATGCCTTCAACGACGACGTGGTAGCCGGCGCCCAGCGCGTACCGGGCCACGGTGTCGATCAGGCCGATGTTCGCGCCGCCGGGCCGGTCCCGCTCACGCAGCACGATCCGGCGCAGGTTGTCCTGGGCGACCACGGCCAGGCCCCGGCCGAACCGGTCCCGGAGGCCCGCCGCCACCGACGACTTGCCCGACGCCGAGTTTCCCCGGACGACCACGAGCCGGGTCTCCGCGCTCCCTGCGGGCGCCCCGGCGGCCGGGAGCCCCGGGTGGCTCGTGGTGCTCATGCCGGCCATCCGACGACGGACAGCGGACGGCCGGCGGTGATCTGCGCGAGTGCGTCCGCGGTGTAGCCGACGATCGGATCCGGAAGCCCGTCCAGCGGCCAGAAGCGGAGAGCGGCGCACTTGTCCGGTTCACGGTTGGTGATCTTGCCGGTGTACGCGCGCGGGGTGAAGAACAGCTGGAGGCGACCGGCACCGTCGTCGGCGTCGAGGTGGTGGAGGGTGTGCACCAGGTCGAGGTCCTCCTCCCGGATGGTGATGCCGAGTTCCTCGCCGGCCTCGCGGGCCATGCCCGCCAGGACGGACTCTCCCGCTTCAAGGTGGCCGGCCGGAGTGTGCCAGTGCCCTTCGGCGTAGGTGGTGTTGGCGCGCTGTCCGAGCAGCACCCGGCCGTTCTCGATTAGGACCAGGTGCACTCCGACACCAACGGTGTGCGGCACTCGACGTCTCCTTCTCAGAGGGTGAGGGAACCGGCGCAGGGAGCGCAAACCGGTTCAAAGCATGGCAAAGCTGCGATCAAACTGGTGATCGTTCGTCGTACGTGAGTGCGTTGGTAGGTGTCCCACCGTAGGCGGCCCGGCGGGGCCGCGTCGGCGTGTCGTGGCAGAAGCCACACGATCCGGTGAACGGCCCCAACTCGTCATACTGGTACGGCGGTTGCGGGTCGAACAGGGCAGTGTGCCACGGGGTACTGACAATCGCGCCGTGCTCGGCGGGGGGGGCGGGCGTTCACGTTTCCGCCAGGGCGGTGATCCGGCTCTGGAGGCGCTCGGTGTCGCGGGTGCTTCCGAGGTTTTCGTACTGCCGGAGGCTCGCGGTGTACCGGTCGCGGGCGGTGTCCGGGAGGCCGGAGCGTTCGGCGGCCTGTCCGAGGAACTCGGTGGCGTAGGCCGTCCAGTGGTCGTGGCCGAGGTCCGTGAACTCCCGGCGGGCCTCGCTGATGGTGGCGACGGCGAGGCCGTGTTCGCCGGCCAGGGACTGCGCCTCGCCGAGGAAGACCTTCGCCCGGGCTACGTTCAGCGGGTCGAGCGGGGTGAGCGAGCCGAGGTCGACGATGGCCTGCCACAGCAGCGGTGCACCGAAGTCGGTGTTGCCCTGGCGGGCGGCGGCGGAGCCGAGGAGGATCTTGGCAAGGCCGGCGCCGCGTCGGTCGTCGAGGTCGGCGTAGAGCTCGATGGCGCGGGTGAGTTCGGGTTCGGCGGCGGCGTACTGCTCGGCGTCGTAGAGCGTGGCGCCGATTCCGGCGGTGCACTGGGCGATGCCGCGGGGGTCGTGGTCATCGGTGGCGAGAGCGAGGGCCTCTCGGTAGAACCGGCGGGCTTCCTCGTGTTCCCCGGCGCGCTTGTGCGAGATGGCCAGGGTGGTGGTCATCTCCCGGATGGCCATGTGGTGGCCCCAGATCCGGGCGGAGGCCAGGCCCAGCTCGTGGAAGGCAATGCTGAGGTCGGTGCGCCGCAGGCGGTGGAACAAGGGCCACAGGTCGCGGACCAGGACGACCACGGCCTGGTGCTCGCCGAGTTCGCGGGCTGCGGCGAGGGCCGACGGGATGGTGGGGGCGATGGCCTCCAGCCAGTCGAGCGCGGCGCGGTCGTCGGCGATGTGCACCGGTTCGGCGGGATGGTGGCGGTGCTGGCGCGGCAGGACGTGGTGGTGCGGGGTGAGCCGCTGGACGGTCTCCTGGGCGGTGGCGATCAGGTAGTCGAGGCAGCGCTGCACGACGAGCAGGCGTGTGTCGTCCGAGCTCCGGAACAGCTCCGGGACGCCGGGGCGGATGCGGTAGACGTCACCGCGCACGGGCTGGCGGCCGGCGTGCTCCAAGAGGTGCCGGGCTGCGAGTTCTTCGAGCAGCTGCCGGGTTTGGGTCGCGGGGGTGGCGGTGGAGGCGGCCACCGTGAGCGGGTCGAGGTCAGGCGTGGGGATCAACGCGGCGAGCCGGAGAAGGCGTGCTTCGCTTTCGGGCAGCGCTGCGCAGGCGACGGCGATGGCCATCGGAACACTGCCCAGTTCGGGCGCGGCGGTCAGCACGGGGTGGGAGGCGAGTGGGCGAGCGGGCGTGAGGACGGCTTCGCCAGCGGCCAGACCCAGGGCCAGCGGCATACCGTCGCAGGCCCGAGCGAGGGCTTCGGCAGCGGCCGGCTCCGCCCGCACCCGGCCCTCGCCGAGGATGCGGCCGAGCAGTTGCACGGCGTGGGCGGGCGCGAGCGGGCCGAGGTGGTGGTGGTGCGCGCCGCGGGCGGCAAGCGCGGGGATCGGCGAGCAACTGGTCACGACCACCAGACAGTCGGGCTCCGCCGGCACCAGCGGCACCACCTGGTCGGCGGAGGCCGCGTCCTCCAGCAGCACGAGCATCCGCCGCCCGGCGGTCTCGCTGCGCCACATCCCGAGCAGGTCCTGCTCGGCCCAGGGAAGGGGGACGTGTTCGCCCAGCCCGAGCGAGCGCAGCAACGACCGTGCGGTCTCGGCAGTCGGTGCCGGAACGCCGGGCGCACCCGTGCGCAGCCGGGCCACCAGGTGCCCGTCCGGGTAGCGCGCGGCGATCCGGTGCCCCCACTTCGCGGCGAGGGAGCGCTTGCCGACGCCCTCCGGGCCGGTGACCACGACGACGGGTGCTGTCTCGACGACCGCGCGGCTGAGAACGCCGTCCAGCGCGAGCAGAACCTCGTCCCTGTCGGTGAACACTGGGGGAACCGGGGCGAGTTGGCGCGGCACCGGTCGCGGCGGCGGGCCCGGGTGAAGGTGCACACCACCGGTGATGCTGGCGGCCTGGACAGCGACGTTCACCTTCGATCCGCGCAGGGTGTTGCGGACCTCGCTGCCGCCCACTACGCCACCACAGTGGTGGGAAGCGCCTGATCGACGACGGCGCGCGGCCCGGGGAGCACCGGGCACTGGGCTTGCAGCCTGGCGGCCAGGCGGACGGCTGCGTCCGCCAGGCTCCAGTGGGAGAAGCCCTGCGGGTAGTTCCCGAGCTGTCGGCGGGCGAGGGGGTCGTACTCCTCGGCGAGGAGCCCGAGATCGCTGCGCAGTCCAAGCAGTCGGTCGAACAGCTCGTGGGCTTCGGTGTGCCGGCCGATGGCGGCAAGGCTCTCGGCCAGCCAGAACGAGCAGGCCAGGAAGGCGCCCTCATGGCCAGCGAGCCCGTCCACGTTGCCGCCGGCATCCTCGCGGGTGTCGTAGCGCAGCACCAGCCCGTGCTCGGTGAGTTCGCGCTGGACGGCTTCGACGGTGCGGATGACGCGCTTGTCGTCCGGCGGCAGGAAGCCGACCAGGGGCAGGAGCAGCAGGGAGGCGTCGAGGGCAGTGCCGCCGTAGGACTGGGTGAAGGTGCCGGTCTCGGGGTTGAAGCCGTGGGTGCAGATGTCGGTGTGGATCTCCGCGCGCAGGCGGGCGAGGCGGACGAGGACGGCAGGGGCGGTGGTGCTCCGGCGTTCCAGCAGTCGCAGGGTCCGGTCGACGGCGACCCAGCACATGACCTTGGAGTGGGTGAAGTGCCGTGCGGGACCGCGGATTTCCCAGATGCCCTCGTCGGGCTCGTGCCAGCGCTGCTCCAGCTGTTCGGCGAGCGCCAGGAGCAGGGCGTCGCATTGCGTGGACGGGGGGAGGCCGGCGTCCTCGGCGAGCAGCAGGGTGTCGGCGAGTTCGCCGTAGACGTCGAGCTGGAGCTGGTCGGCGGCTCCGTTGCCGATGCGTACTGGCCGGGAGCCGTTGTAGCCGGGCAGGTGGTCCAGGGTCTCTTCGTCGAGGTCGGCGTCGCCGTTGATGCGGTAGATCGGCTGGAGACGCTCGGGGTTGACGGTGTCGGCCAGCCAGTTGCGCCACTGGCGGGCCTCGTCGAGGAAGCCGAGTCGCAGCAGTGCGGCGATGGTCAGCGCGCTGTCGCGCAGCCAGACGTACCGGTAGTCCCAGTTCCGTTCGCCGCCGAGTTGCTCGGGCAGGGAGGTGGTGGGCGCGGCGACGACACCGCCGCCCGGGTGGCAGAGTGCCTTGAGGGTGAGGGCGGAGCGCACCACGGCCTCGCGGTCCGGGCCGCGGTAGGTGCAGCCGACTGCCCAGTGCTCCCAGAACTCCGCGGTGGCGTCGAGCTCGGAGAGGGCGTCGGGCGGCTCGGGCGCGGGACGGTGAGAGGGAGCCCAGGTGAGGGTGAGTACGACGATCTGGCCGGAGTGGACGGTGAAGTCGGCCCGGCACACGCCCCGCCCGTTGGCGGTGTGCTGGGGGCCGTCGAGCCAGTACGAGTCCGGGTGGGCGGCCACCCACAGCCGCTGGGCTCCGCGGGTGATCCGCTCGACGCGCGGCCTGGTGGCGCCGTAGCCGGGGCGGGGGCGGAAGACGCTGGCGACGCGGACCTCGCCGCTGATGCCTTCGACGATCCGGATGATCCTCGGCTCCGCGTGGTCGCTGACTGTGGGCGCCGGCATGAAGTCTGTGACCGCGACCGTACCGGCGGGCGTATCCCACTCCTGGCGCAGGACCAGGGAGTTGCCCACGTAGTGGTGGCGGTCGGCCGCCGGGGGCGGTGAGCCGTCGTAGACGGCCGGGCCGACCCGCCACAGGCCATGGTCGGCGTCGCCGAGCAGCGAGGCGAACACCGCCGGCGAGTCGAAGCCGGGCAGACAGGCCCAGTTGATGGAGCCGTCCGGGCAGACCAGGGCGGCGGACGCGGTGTTGCCGAGGAGCGCGTGGTCCTCGATCCGGGAAGGGGCGGTGGTGCGCATGGCGTCCTGACGTGGGCGGGCGGGTGGGTGGTCAGCGGCGAGCGGGAGTGGGGGCCGCGAGCGCGGCGAGGGCTGCGGCGACGGTGTCGGCGAGCGTGTCGGCTACCGGCAACCACGGCATGCGGCTCGCGAGTAGCACGCGGTTGGCGCGCTGGACGGAGTCGGCCGGGTCGCAGCCGACGACGACCGTCCCGCCGTACGGGGTGAACAGGCCGGCCTCGTAGCAGTCGTGCACGCGCACGTGGCCGATCGGGTTCCAGAACAGGACGACGTCGGTGCACCGGATGTTGCGGTCCTGCCAGCCGAACGGCTGCCACGCGAGATAGGGGTCGGTGGCCGGGTTGCGTGACGGTCGGGGGTTGAGCACCGTGCCGTCGAAGCCCGCGGTCGCGAACAGGTCGACCGCTTCGCTCTGCCAGTCCGGGCAGCCGACGGTTGCTCCGGCGAGGAACACCGCTGGGCGGCCGTCCGGCTCGTACGGCTGCGGTGCCTCGACGTATCGAAGGTTCACCGGGCGCCGCCGGAGGAAGTAGGTCCGTGGAGGGCGGTGAGGGTGATCATCTGTTCTCTGAGGTCGAAGGGGTGCGGCCCTGGCCCGAACGGCCACCTTGAGTTGCTGCGGGTGTGCTGTTCAGCCGGACCGGCGGCGGTCGCCGGGACGATCCGGGTCGTTCGGGGGCGGCGCACGGTGGGTCACCAAGCGGTCGGCCACACCGAGGGTGCACAGGGCGACGACGGCGAAGGTGCCCAGGTACAGCGGCTGTCTGAAGGCGGCGCGGTGATCCAGCAGGTAGATGGCGCCGCCTCCGATCAGAACGCCGAGCAGGAAGCAGAGCACGGCCAGACCGATGCGCCCGATGCCCCGTTGACCGCTCACGGTGCCACCACCTGCGGTTCGGCGGCCGGGGCGAGCGGGCCGGCCGGCCAAGCGGGGTCGATGCTGTTCAGCCAGACCAGCTGGGCGAGGACGCCGACGACGACGGCCTGGGGCTGGGAGTCGACGTTCAGCTGGCTGAGCAGGGTCTTGTAATAGGTACGCATCGTGCTCGGCGCGATGCCGAAGTCGGCGGTCAGCTCGGGCGTGCTGCGCCCGCCCGCCCAGCCGCGCAGGATCTGCGTCAACCGCGGGGCCAGCTGGGGCTTGATGGTCAGCGCGCCGCTGGGGTGCACCGGCTGGGTGACGATCCGGTGGGCGGTGGCCCAGGCGGCGAGGTGCAGCACCGTGCGGGTGCCGGTGGTGACGAGCAGTGCCTCGATCGCCCTTCGGACGTCGTCCGGTTGCAGCTTCGTGTCGGGGTCGGCGGCGATCTGGTCGTGACTGGCGCCAGCGGCGATCAGGACGATCAGCCGGAGCTCGGAGGTGGTGAGGGCGGGCAGGGGGCCGATGGCCACGGCGTCGTCTCCAGCGGGATTGTTCGGGCGGGTCACAGCTGCTGAGGGATCGGCATGCCGGGGGCAGCGAGGTGGAACAGCAGCCTCGGACCGAGCCGCTCGGCCTGGCCGGTGCCGATGACCAGGACGAGGTCGCCCTCGGCGGTCATCTCGAAGATCCGCTGCTCCGGAGCGGGTTCGCACGGCCCGAGGCGGATGCGGTGGACCGCGCCCTGTCCGAGCTTTTGAACAGCGGCCTGCTCGACGGCCTCCAGCGGGTCGGGCCCGGCGTCCTCGGTCAGCGGGGTGCTGACCGGCAGCAGCACCACACGATCGGCGTCGCCGAGGGCGGCGCCGATTTCGGCGGCGTGCGCACTGGTGCGGGCGACGCCGTCCGGTTCCAGGACGACGACCAGCGAGCCCTCGGTGAGCATCCGGGCGGCCGTGACGTCCTGCGCGATCTCGCGCGGGTGCCGGGCGCGAGAGTCGACGACGGTGACGCCGGCCTGAGCGCCGAGCACAGCCAGCGACCGGTCCACCCCGCGGAAGCCGCCGGCGCGCTGGGCGACGGCCTGCGGGTCCTCCCCGACGACGAGCGCGGTGGCGATGGCGGCGCACACCGCCAGGGCGTGGTGACGGCCAGCGATCGGCACGGTGAACTGGTACCGCTCACCCCGGTGATGGAGGGTCAGGAGGTACTCGGTGCCGAGCCATCGGGGCGGGAGGACCCACACGTCGGCGTTCTCCTCCAGGCCGACCGTGACCACGGCGGGGCCGGGGCGGTCGCTGAGGCGCTCGTGCACGATCTTGGCGCCCTTGTCCCACAGCGGCAGTACCACCGTGGCGGAGGCGCGGGCGACGACGGTGGCGGCGTCCAGAGCCTCGATGGTGTCCGTGAAGTGCGGAGCGTTCATCGCGGCGGCGGTGATCAGCGTCACGGCCGGAGTCGCCCTGCGGACGGGCTGCGGGCCGCGCGGGAGGCGGCTCCAGGAGGCGGCCTCGTGAGTGCCAGCGTCCGGGCACAGGTCCACGACCAGGCGCTGGCCGTCGATGCCCTGTCCGGGAACACTGCCATGGGTCGCAGCAGTGAGAATCCAGGAAGTGCGGCCGTCGTCGAGGACTGCGGCCAGGGCCGCCGCCGCGGTGGCGGTGTCGTGGCTGCCGTAGACGGCCACCAGCGGCCCCTGTTCCCCGGTCAGCGTGGCGAGCGCGAGCGCGCGCGTGAGTACCGCCAGCCCCAGGGCCTGAGCCTGGTCGAGTTCCGGGAGCGGGCCCATCGTCGCGCCGGACCACACCACGGCGCTTCGGTCGGCCTGGACGTGCTCGGCGTCGAAGCCAACAGCGACCTTCACGCCAGCCATGCGCAGCCGGGCGGCGGCCGGGCTGTCCTGCTCGGCGTGGGTGACGCTGGCGGTGATGTCCAGCTGGCGCGTGGCCAGCCACAGCGCGAGGCCCTCCATGCCGGGTGCGGTGGCGTCGACCAGGTGGGCCCGGGTCAGCAGATCCGCGCCGATGGGCCGCGGGCCCGTACGAGTTGGGGGGCGGGTGGTGGTGTCCATAGGAAGGGCTTCCTCAGCAGGGTCGGGAACGGAGGGGTTCGGTTGGACCGGGCCGGTCGCGGGTCTCGGGGGTCTGGCGCCGCGACCGGCCCGGAGCTCATGCCTGGGTGAGACCACGCTCCAACTCGGCATCGGTCACCCAGGCGGCGTGGTGGTCCAGATCCAGGCGGGCGACGGCAGCCAGGTGGGCGACGACGTGCTCGTCGAGCAGCTCACCGGCCAGCGGGCTGGTCTCGAACGCAGAAA
Source organism: Kitasatospora sp. NPDC059088 (assembly GCF_042738155.1). Taxonomy (NCBI): domain Bacteria; kingdom Bacillati; phylum Actinomycetota; class Actinomycetes; order Kitasatosporales; family Streptomycetaceae; genus Kitasatospora; species Kitasatospora sp. NPDC059088. Next base: position 26,815 of record NZ_JBHYGR010000030.1, read on the forward strand.
CGGCCTCGGCCAGTGACTGCGGCACGGGCTCGGCCTCACGGTCCAGGTAGGCGTCGCCGCGGGTCGCGGCAGGGGGCTTGAGTCCGGCCTCGATGCCGTGCCGGATTCCGGCCAGGACCGCCGCCAACGCCAGGTAGGGGTTGGCGTCGGCACCGGGCAACCGCACCTCCAGGCGCAGACTGCGACCGTGACCGACCACCCGAACCGCACACGACCTGTTGTCCCGCCCCCAGCTGAGGCGAGTGGGGGCGAAGGAGTGGTCCCGCAGCCGCTTGTAGCTGTTCACGTACGGCGCCCACAGCGGACCGAGAGCGGGAAGCGCGGTCAGCAGTCCGGCCACTGCCTGCTCACCCAGCTCCGACAGGCCGCTGCCATACTCGGGGCCAGCCGGCAGGACCGGCTGGTCGTCGACGTCGTGCAGCGAGACGTGCAAGTGCATGCCACTGCCGACCCCGCCCGGCAGGGCCGCCATGAACGACGCCACCATGCCCTGCTCGTCCGCGACCGCCTTCGCGGCGTGCTTGAACAGCACGTGCTGCTCGCACGCCGCCGTCACCGGCCCGTACGGAAAGGTGACTTCGACCTGGCCCGGCGCGCCCTCGCCCTTCACGGCCTCGACGGGAAGGCCGGCGTCGGCGAGGACCTGCCGCAGACGCCTGCTGAACTCCCGCACCGGCAGCGCCTGGTCGAGGGCATAGTCGCGGTTGTCCCAGACGGCGGGGCGAAGCCTGCGGAAGCCGGCCGCCGCCGCGTCCCGGGCAGCGCCCTCGAAGAGGACGAACTCCGTCTCCACCCCCACCTTCGCCGTCAGCCCGAGACCGGCGAGGCGCTGCTCCTGCTCGACGAGCACGGTACCCGGAGCGAGCGGGTGCGGCAGGCCCACGCTGATCGGCTCCGCGAGCACCAGCGCGGTCGACGGCAGCCAGGGCAAGACGCGGGCATGCTGGTTGTCAGGCAGCAGCGCGACGTCCCCGAACCCGGACGTCCAGGAGAACGACCCGCTGCTCGGAGCCGTCATCCCCAAGTCGGTACCGAGCACGTACCCGCACATCTCCGGCGACAGCCCACCCGAGCGCACCCGCTGCACCAGCGAGGCCGCGTCGAACTCCTTGCCCTTGAGGCGGCCCTGCACGTCGACGGCCGCCAGCAGCACCGTCGTGATGCCGAAGACATCCACCAGCTGGTGCAGTGGCCCGGTCGGCGAGGCCGCCACCGGCGAGTTGCCGGCGGTGCGGTACCGGGCGGCCCTCATCGTCGCCGTACGGCCCGGGCGCCGGCGGCTGGTCACACGACCTCCTCGGTCAGCTCGACCAGCTCGGCCGACTGCTGGACCGGCGGCGAGTACGAGCGCCCGGCCTTGAGCCACCACGCCCAGGCCAGCAGCAGCACCACCGCCAAGGCCACCGGCGCGTAGTTGAAGGTGTCGACGGTCACCGGCGAGGACTGCGGCAGGCACACCAGCACGCTCACCACGGCCACCCAGCCGACCGCGATCCATCCGATCACCGGTCCCCGGCGGCCCAGGTTCCACGGGCCGGGCTTGAACTGGCGGCCCTTGCGCAGCCGCAGGTAGACCGGCACCGCGTATGCCGGGGTCATGCCCACGACGTTGACGGCGGTCACCGCACCGTACGCGGTCGCGCTGTACAGCGACGGCAGCGCGAGCACCAGCGCCGACCCGAGCGACAGCCACACCCCGGCCACCGGCGTCCCGGTGCGCTCCGACACCCGGCTCCACAGAGCCGACCCGGGAAGCGCGCCGTCCCGGGAGAACGCGAATACCATCCTCGACGCCGCCGCCGTCTCCGCGTTGCCGCAGAACACCTGCGCCACGATCACCACCACCAGGAGCGCCTTCGCCCCGGTCGTCCCGAGCGCGTCGATGAAGATCTGCGCGGGCGGCACTCCGGTGGGCGAGCTGAGGACACCGTCGTAGTCCTGGACGGCGAACAACATGCCCGCCAGCAGGACGGCACCGGCGATCCAGCTCACCCAGATCGAGCGGACAATCCCGCGCGGCGCCGACACGGACGCCTTGGTGGTCTCCTCGCTCATGTGCGCAGAGGCGTCGTAGCCCGAGAAGGTGTACTGGGCGAGCAGCAGCCCGACCGCGCTCACGTAGATCGGGTTGCTCCAGCCGGTGTTGTTGACGAAGTGCCCGACCACCCAGCTGAGGTCCCGGTGTTGGGCGGGCACGAGCGCGAGCGCCCCGACGATCAGCACCACACCGCCGATGTGCCACCACACTGAGATGCCGTTGAGCACCGACACCAGCCGCACGCCCCGCAGGTTCAGCACCGCGTGGAGCAGCAGGATCGCGGCGAAGATCCCGAACAGCCCGGCAGGCGTCGGCGAGTACCCGAACTGCATGTTGAGGAAGGCGCCGACGAAGCTGGCCGCGCCGTAGTCGATGCCGCAGATGCCGCCCACCAGCCCGAGCAGGTTTAGCCAGCCGGTCATCCATCCCCACCGGGGGCCGCCGAGCTGGTGGGCCATGAAGTACAGCGCCCCACTGGTCGGGTAGGCGCTGGTGACCTCAGCGAGGGCGAGGCCGACGAACATGACCAGGCCGCCGACGCCGATCCAGCCCCAGATGATCACCGCCGGTCCGCCGGTGTTCAGGCCGAACGCGAGCATCGTCATGCAGCCGGACAGGATGCTGATGACGGAGAAGGAGCTGGCGAAGTTCCCGAACTCGCCCATCCTCCGGCTCAGTTTGGGCTCGTATCCGAGTTGGCGAAGCCGGTCCTCGTCCGTCGGTGGTGTGGCGTGGGCGGGGGACATCGGGGCAACCTCCGTGAGGGAAGAAGAAGGTGAACAGCGGGCAGGGGCGGGAAGATCAGGCCAGAGCGGTCGCCCGGCCGGCGAGGGCCTGCTCCCGTGCGGTCAGCAGCAGACCCTCCGCCTTCTCCGGCAGGTCGGCGACCTGAATCCACGGCGCCTTGGATGCGAACGGACCCAGTGCGCTGAACACACGGACGGCAGCGCCCATCTGGGCCGACGCCCACAGTGCGTGGGCCAGGTAGCTGAGATCGACAACCGGCCACGATCTGGGTTCGGTTGCGGACCAGCTCTCGAACGCGCGCTGGGCGCGGGAGAAGTGGGGCTCTCGGAGCCACTGCCGGAGCACGACCGCGTTCCGCCTCGGCTCGTTGCGGTAGTGATCGACCGACAGGTACAGCGGCAGAGCGGCGAGCGGCGATCCGGCCGGTACCGCCGGCATGACGACGTTCACGAAGTCGGCAGCCGCCGGGCGGTAGACCCGTTGCCAGTAGCGGAGCATCCGGTGGTGGGCCTCCCGATTGCCGGGATCGCGCCTGAGCGCCTCGTCGAGCAGCCCCCACGGTCCAAGCGGCAGCATGGGATCCGATGAGCGCCGCCGGTGCTCGGGGCGGGACTTGGATCGGTCCAGCACGGCCAGGGCGAGGAGGCACACCCACGGCACAGGGTCCGAGGGCGCAGTCTGGGCAGCAGCCCAGCACGATTCCCGCGCTTCCTGCTCCAGGAGGCCGGCCTTCGGCGAGTCGGCCTCCGTTGCGGCCAGGGCGTGCTCGACCATGACCCGGGTCCGCAGGATGGCCAGCCCCGGGTCGTCCGGGTCCTCACGCCCCCAATCGGCGAGCACCGTCGACCGGGCCGCGACCAGCGCCAGCACCTGCGTCCGAGACGTTCGTAGGCCAAGATTCTGCGCCGCGGTGGCCAGCAACCGCTGTGTCGACAGCCAGCGCCCGGCCCGCAGATCGTCCACCGCGGTTCGGAGCGCATCGTCGAACCCAGCGGGGTGGTACACCGGCCGGACCGGAGACACGGCGATCACAGATCCTCCCTTCAATCATGGACATGCCATATGCGAGGGCCGAGCCCACGGTCGATCAAGCGAGCCACCCATCGACTCCCACCTGGGGGCTGCTGAGCACCGAGCCGGTCCGGCGGCGCGCAGACGTGGCGCCGCTGAGCCGCCAGAACGTCGCGACCCCGACAAGCGAATGTGATCGCTTTCGCCATCGGCAACTGGCTTCGGCAGTAAGGTGCCTGAGAGTGTTCACCGGCGACCATTCACGTAGTCATATTCGCGCTGAAATATGATCACGCTGGTCGCCTGCGGGAGGCCGGGCTCCCGCAGACGGGAGGGGCGGCATGGGGGCGCGGCGGTGCGAGCGTTGCGGGTGCACGCTCAGCCGGTACAACGACAGCGGCAGCGTGTGTGGCCCGTGCACGCGTACGGTCGCCGAGTCGCCTACCGAGGCTGTTCCCGCATGGGTATGGCGAGACACCCTGGTGCGTGACAGCCTTGCCGAGCTGGACTTCGGCAGGCTGAGCAAGCGCCTACGGGAGATCGTTCCGCTTCGCCAGGACGATCTGGCCGGGATCACCGGGCTGACCCAGGGCTACCTGTCACGGTTGGAGGCCGGACGGGTGCAGCTGACCCACATCGACCGGATCGTCGAGTACCTCGACGCGGTTGGCGCCCCAGCCGATCTGGTGAGGCTCCCGTTGCGTGCGACTGCGACCCCATCTGCCCCGGAAGGAAACGGCAGTTCACTCCCTGCTCATGACGACATGGCCGGGCCGTGGACGGCCCGCCGTATGGTGGCGGCATTGCACGACGCGATGCGAGGGGAGCCTGCCGCCATGCCCATGCGTCCGAATCGCCGCCGTTTCCTGCTCCTAGCCGGAACCGCCCTCTCCGCCTACATCCACCAGTGGGGGATCGCCGACGCTGAGCCTCTCGAACGTGCACTCGGCGGGGCGCAGGTGACCCCCGCACTCGTCGATAGCCTCCAGGGGACGATCGACAGCCTGCGCACCATGGACGCCAACTCGGGCAGCGGCCTGGTCGCGGGCCTTGCCCGTGCCCATCTCAGTGTCCTGTATGAGACGTTGAAGTCGGCTAGCTACACCGAGGAGATCGGACAGCGCCTGGCCGGCATTGCTGCCGACACCGCAACCCAGTTCGGATGGTTCCACTTCGACGCCGGACACCATGTACTGGCCCAGCGAGTCCTCCTCGCAGCGCTCCGACCCGCCCATGCCTCCGGTGATCCCCGGTATGGCGCCGGCGCCCTGTCCTACCTGGCAATCCTGAGCTACTCGATCGGCGACCCCCGTGACGCCGTGACCGCGATGCAGGCCGCCAGAGAGAAGGTCCGCACCCTTGGCTCCTCGCACCTTGAGGCCATGCTCCTGACCCGTCAGGCGCGGGGGCATGCCAAGCTCGGGGAGCGACAGGCATGCCTGCGGGCGCTCGGACTGGCTGCCGAACTGGCCCAGCTCGGCCCGGCCGAGCATGACCCGGGCTGGCTCTACTGGATGAACTGGGGCGAGATCCTCGGCCAGACCGGCAGCTGCTACCTCCAGCTCGGCGAGCACAAGACCGCGGCAGACCACTTCGAGCAGGCCGCCTCCACCCTGAACCCCGCGGATCTGCGGACGCGGGCGTTGTTCGCATCGCGGGCCGCCTCCGCCCACCTTCTCGCCGACGATCGTGACGGAGGCTTCATGGCCGCAGACGCCGCTTTCACCCTCGCGTCAAAGGTCCAGTCGGCCAGGCTGACCGAGCACCTGGAGCAGACCGTGGAGCACCTCCAGGCCATCCCCGGCCCGCGGTCGAGCGAGCTGATAGAACGGTCACGACAAGTGATGGCGGCCAAGGAGTCGTGACTGTGACCAGCACCGTGCTCGTTCTGTGGGATATCGACCGCACCTTGGTGTACGTCGGTGAGACCGACCGCGACGTCTACCGCGAGGCGTTTCGCCAGGTCGTCGGGCGCGATGCGACGAAGCTTCCCGAACGGGGCACCGGCCGCACGATGCCGCTGGCAGTGCGGGAACTGCTCACCGCCAACGACGTCGACCACCGGGACTCCGAGCTGTTCGCAGAGCGGATCGTCGAGTTGCTGCCGAAGCTCCTTGCCGCCAAGACCGAGCAACTGCGCTCAGACGGCCTGCTCATGCCCGGCGCCACCGCCGCGCTCGCAGCAGTCGACGCTCACCCGGACCTCGTACCCACCGTGGTCACCGGCAACTTGCAGCAGAGCGCGGAGATCAAGCTCCGCGCCTTCGGCCTGGATCAGTATGTCGACCTCGCCGTTGGCGGCTTCGCCTCCGACGACTCTCACCGGCCGGCCTTGGTCGGCATCGCCCAGCACCGAGCCGCCGCCCGCTGTGGGCGGGTCTTCGACCGCTCGAACACGGTCATCATCGGGGATTCGCTCGAAGACGTGCGGACCGGAGCGGAAGGTGGAGCCGGCGTGATCGCTGTCGCCTCCGGCACCACGACGGCCGATCAGCTCGCCGCAGTGGGGGCGGACCGCGTCCTCGACAGTTTGCGCGACCCGCAGGCAGTACTTCGCGCCATCGCAGAACTCACGGCCCTCCGTCAGTAGTTCGGCGACGACGCCAACCGCGGGGCCTCCCCTAAGCGGCCCGCTACCAGTCGACCCTGTAGGAAAATACGAGGCGGGGCTACAGGGGCCGCTTGTACCACGCATCAGCGGATTCGCCAGGGGGTTTTAGTTCGTTCTGGGCGATCGCATCATAGATGGCCACATGCAGTTCAGACCATACTGCGGGTAGGGCGCCGGGAGGGAGCGGCATGACACGAGGGAAGTCCTCCCTCAAGGGGATTCGGAGTACCTGGGAACCCCAATTGGCAACCCCGTGAAATACCTGATCGGCCAGGCGCGAAACGCTTCGAGGCGATCGCAGTGCGAAGCGCAGCCAGGCACGTGAGGCCTGTTTCGAGGCTTCCCTGACCTTTGTGAAACGTGCTCGAAGTTCGGCCTTTGAGACCCGGCTTTCCACGCCTTCGTTGAACTCAGTGAGCCTGTCTGTCCAGCACTCGACGAAGATTCGAAACCTCTGGTAATCGGATAAGGAGTCGAAGTGGTCGGGATGTATCGCGAGTGCGAGTGGGGAAGCGAGACTGAGGTTCTCCTTGTACTGCCGCACGGCAGTTTGATCGATCTCTCCCCGATCGTAGCGCGTGTGACAGTTTGGACACAGGGCAATAAGATTGTCGAAGTCGTGCCTTTTAACCTTCGACCACGGAACGATGTGCGCAATTTCGATGATCGGCCACTTGCATCGCTGGATCGCGCAACAGTGGCCGGCCTCGACACGGACTTGTCGGTCCAACTCTCGCGGAATCGCAGGGCGGTTGGCGGGCATGCGCCCAATGCTAGGACCGTCCACCGACACGCGGTGCTACAGGTCGATCGATCCGGCGGCCAGGACTACCACCCCAAGGGCTTCCGCTCGTAGAAGAGACCCCCAGTGGGGCCACCTTCGGGGAGGGTGGCGAGCCACACCGGGGTGTCAGCGGCCTCCTCCGGAGTGCGTTCGGTCTCGCCATAGGCCATGCGGGTGTTCGTCCTGCCCGGGGAGGCGGCGTTCACGAGGATGCCGGTGCCGGCGACTTCGGCGGCGAGGATCTGGGTGAGCGCGTTGAGGCCGGCCTTGGAAACGCGGTATGAGACGTTGCCGGTGCCCATGTTGCTCTGAGATCCAAGGTGACTGGTGATGTTGACGATCCGTCCGTAGCTGTTCTTGCGCATCTCCGGCACAGCGGCTGCGGCGAGGCGCCAAGCGCCAAGGAGGTTGGTGTCGAGGGTCGCGCGGACGCGCTCGAAGTCGGGTGCGGAGGCGGCCTGGCCACGGTCGACGGCGACGGCGGCGTTGTTGATCAGTACGTCTAGGCGTCCGAGCTGGGCGGCTACGTCGGCGACGGCGCGGGCGACGCTGGCCGGATCGGTGACGTCAAGTTCGTGGGAGTGCACCGTCAGCCCCTTGCTGGCCAGAGCCGTCTCCGCCTCGCGGCCGGCCAGTCGCTCGCGAACGCCGATAACTACCTGCATGCCCTGTTCGGCGAGTCGGGTGGCGATGGAGAGACCGAGGCCGCGGTTTCCGCCGGAGATGATGGCGACGCGCTGGTTGGGGTGTGTGGTCATGCGGACAGTGTTGCGAGTAGCTGGTCGAGGCGCTGGACTTTCGGGTCCTTCGTGGTCATCGGGAGTTCAGCTCGGGCCGCGAGTGCCCGGGCCGTGTTGCGGTGGGACGGTGCAGTGGCGACCAACTGGGCGGCCGTTTCCAGAAGATGGACCGCGTGGTCGGCGTCTCCGAGGGCGGTATGGGTGCGGGCGCTCTGGATCGTGTAGGTGGCCAGGTCGCGCCCCTTGGCGGAGGGCATGAGACCCAGCGCGGTGGCGAAGTGGGTCTCGGCCAGCCGCTGTCGACGCAGGTCCGCGTAGCAGGTGGCGGCCTGGGCGTGGAATTCCGCCGCATCGAAGTAGCCGGTCCAGGCCGGGTCGTCGTCGGTGCCGGAGGAACGGGCCATCTGCCTCTCGGCGTCGGACAGCAGGCGGTCACACGCGACTCGGTTGCTGCAGGCAGCTTCGGCGCGGGCCTGTCGTAGTAGCAGCATGGCCCGGGTCCTGGGGGTGACGTGGCCGGCGCCTTCGACGGCGGCGGTGGCGAGAGCGAGGGCGTCGACGACGAGGCCGTGGTCGTAGCACTGGAGGCTGAGCGACTTGAGGATGTTGGCGCCCAGGGCTCGGTCGTCGGCGGCGTGGGCCGCGCGCAGGCCGCTGCTCCAATATCGCTGGGCGGCGGCGTGGAGTCCAGCGTCGAAGCTGGCGAAGCCGGCGAGTCGGGCGAGCTCGGCGTCAAGGCGAAGCAGACGTCGGCCGACCTTCTCGGTGTAGGACGCTTCCTTGAGGAGGCCGGTGACGGTGGCCAGCTCGGTGTGGAGGAGCTGGCGGGCGCGGTGGCCGCCGAGCGCAGCCTCCAAGCGGCGCAGCCGCGGCAGCCCGCCCTCCAGGTCTTCGACGAGTTGCTCGTCGACCGAGCCTCCGGCAAGCGCGGCAGCCAGCGCGTTGGGTGCCTGTGAGAGCCACTGGCTGGCGAGCAGGGTCAGGGCCTGTCCGCCGAGCTTCATGAATCCGCGCCGGTCAGGCATCGCATGCTCCAGGGTGTCGTCCAGTGCATCGAGCGTCCCCGGCATAGTCCAGGGGAAACCGGTGCGGATCGGCCCGCCGTCCGGTAACCACCCCGGCCAACCGAGTTGATGCACCTCCCCCGGCGGTACGCCGAGCGCCGCCGCGAGTGCCTCCTGGCTCTCGGCGTCCGGCTCGACTCCCCAGTTCTCCCACTTCCATGCCTTGCGCCGGTCGGCAGACCTTTTGGTGGTCTTGGCGACGATGTCGACGACGTCCTGGTACGTCCAGTCCTGCTCGTCCCGAACGACGCTGAGCGGGTGGACAAGCCGCATCCGTGCGCGTAAGCGGCTTGATCGACTCATCAGCAAACCCCCGGTGTGTTCACCGGATTGTAGCTCTTCCGCCACTGTGTGCTGATGGTGCATATGTGACTGCCGGGATCGGAAGACGACACGGAGACGACAAAAGTCCTCTTCACAAGGGGAGTTGGGCGGCGGTTAGCTAGTGCTCCCCCCGAAGGGTGCCCTGCCGCTGGTGTGCGGCGGGGCACCTGGGAGCGCAGTCGGGGACCACTTCAGGGCCGAACCTGTCGATGACCCGGCCGCACAGTGAGATGACGTCGCCGAGGACGGACCACTCGCACCGATCGCCGAAGCGCGGCACGCCAGCCGTGCCCGCGCCCGCCCACCTGCACACCGATCTGCCGGCGGCGCCGTCGCGCCGCCGGGTGGGACCGGCATGCCAAGCCTTGAGGAGCCCCATGTCACGAAGGACCGCCGTCGTGACCGGTGCAGCCGGATTCATCAGCTCTCACCCGTGCGACGCACTGAACCGCAGCAGGTTCGCCGTCGTCTGCGTGGACGACTTCGAGGTCCTGCTCGACGACGGCGGCCCGGACACCGCCCGCAAGGTGCACTTCCGGGCACAAACCCGCCCGAAGTTCCAATCGTCTCCTGCACACCCGAGCCGGAGCGCAGGAAACGACGTGCAGGTTCACGCATCCAATGAGCTGTTCAAGGACGGCCCTGGCTCGTCGGGCTCATCTGCGGGCTGCGACCTACAGCCGCTCGGGCGTCCCGATCCCAAGCAGGTCCATGCCTTGCCGCAGGGTCTGGCCGGTGAGCTGGCAGAGCAGCAGGCGGGTCTCCGTGACCTCTTGGGTGGGTGCCTTGAGGACGGGGCAGTGCTCGTAGAAGGTGGTGTACGCCGACGCCAGGTTGTGCAGGTAGGCGCAGAGCCGGTGGGGCTCGAACGTTCCGGTCACCTGGTTGATGGTGGCGCCGAACTCGTCCAGGAGGAGGCCGAGAGCGCGCTCGGCCGGCTCCAGAGCGAGGTCCTCGTGTGCGGTCGGGGCGACGCCTTCGGGGGCCTTGCGCAGGATGGACTGGACGCGGGCGTAGGCGTACTGGAGGTAGGTGCCGGTGTCGCCGTTGAGGGAGACCATGCGGTCGGTGTCGAAGATGTAGTCGCGGGTGCGGGAGGTCGAGAGGTCGGCGTACTTGACCGCGCCGATGCCGACCTGCTTGGCCCGGTCTTCGAGTTCCTCGCTGGCGAGCTGGGGGCTCTTCTCGGAGACGACGGCGCGGGCCCGGTCGACGGCTTCGTCGAGGAGGTCCATGAGGCGGACGGTCTCGCCGGAGCGGGTCTTGAAGGGCTTGCCGTTCTTGCCCAGGACGGTGCCGAAACCGAGGTGCAGAGCGCGGACGTCATCGGGGAGCCAGCCGGCGCGGCGGGCGGTCTCGAAGACCATCTGGAAGTGGAGGGCCTGGCGGCTGTCGACGACGTAGAGGAGCTGGTTGGCGCCGAGCATGCCGACGCGGTCGCGGATGGCGGCGAGGTCGGTGGTGGCGTAGCCGTATCCGCCGTCGCTCTTCTGGACGATCAGCGGGGTCGGTTCGCCGTCGGGGCCCTTGATGTCGTCGAAGAAGACGCACAGGGCCCCATCGGAGCGGACGGCCACACCGGAGGCTTCGAGGTCGGCGCACACGTCGGCGAGCATGTGGTTGTAGTAGCTCTCGCCGATGGCGTCGGCGTCTTCGAGGAGGACGCCGAGGCGGGCGTAGACCGCCTCGAAGTAGACCTTCGACTCGTCGACCATGCCCTGCCAGGAGGCGACGGTGTCGGGGTTGCCAGCTTGAAGGTCGACGACGCGCCGGCGGGAGCGGTCGGCGAAGTCGCCGTCGCCGTCGAACTTGGCGCGCGATGCCTTGTAGAGGCGGTTGAGGCGGGACATCGACGGGCCGGAGTCGGTGCTCTCGGTGTCATCGCCGAGCTCGTCGGGGTGCTCGACGAGGTACTGGATGAGCATGCCGAACTGGGTGCCCCAGTCCCCGAGGTGGTTGCGCCGGATGACCTTCTCGCCCGTGAACTCCAGTGTGCGCACCAGTGCGTCGCCGATGATCGTGGACCGCAGGTGGCCGACGTGCATCTCCTTGGCGATGTTCGGCTGGCTGTAGTCGATCACCGTGACGCCGGGCTCGGTGGCGCTGCCGACACCGAGTCGGGTGTCCGCCGCGCGGGCGGCAATGCGCTCCAGGATCGCGGCATCGGTGACCGTGACGTTGATGAAGCCGGGGCCGGAGATCTCCAGGTTCGCGATGACGCCGTCTGCGGCCAGGTGCTCAAGCACACGCGTGGCCACCTCGCGGGGGTTGGTCCGCAGCGGTTTGGCGAGACTCATGATCCCGTTGGCCTGGAAGTCGGCACGGTCGCTTCGTCGCAGCTGGGGGTCGCTGTCCGTGGCGTCGGGGAACGCGGTGGAGATCGCCTGAGCAAAGCGCTGCTGCACCGCGTCGGCGATGGAGAGGACCGTAGGCATAGAACGAAGGACCACTTCTGTGAGAGGGCGGGTCCGCGGACGGGCCGCGGGAGTCGCACAGCAACCGCACCAGGTGGACGATCGGTGCTGCGCGCCGATTATCCCATGCCCTCGTGGGCGAGAGGCCGATTAAGCACAGCCGACCAGCAGGCCATGGCTCCCCAACAGTGCTGATGGTTAAGAAAGCTGAATGATCATCACCATCTGGGGCTGCCCCTCGGCTTCGCACGGTTCCGTGCGCGTCCGGGGGTCGATGGCCAAAACCGCTAATTCGATCGAACACACGGTGACGGAGCGGCTACGGTGGCACATCTGCATGCGGCACTCGGGAGGGGAGTGAGGTGAGCAGGACGGTGAGGGGCGCGCGTGGTTCGGGGGAGCTCGCGGCTTCGATTCTGCAGGCGTTCGACAGCGGGAGCGAGGGGGTCGCCTTCGACGACCCCGGCTTCGTCGACATCGGTGGGCGGGTGCGTCGCTTTCGGCACCGTGGGCGTGATCTCGTGGCGAAGTTTCGGCCGCTTGAGGCTGCGCGATCGGAGCGGGATCTGGCTGCCGAGGCCGCGCGTCGTCTGGGCCGGTTGACGGTCGATGGGTTCGGCACCGTGGAGGTCTGTGTTCCCGAACTGGTCCCGTTGCCCGGGCAGGGCACCGCATTGGTCTCGCCGTATCTGGGCAGACGCTTGTCGGCCGGGAGTGGGGCGAGCGGTCTTTCCGTACCCGTCATCGCCGGCCTGCTTGTGGCTTTGCTCGACCGAGGGGTCGAGGCGTCGGGGTGTGTGCCGCGGAACATGTTCCGCCGGGCTGGCCGGACGATCCTGATCGACTGGGAGGACGCGCTCCTGGTGCCGGCCGGTACAGCCCCGGACGAGTTGACTCTGATGAAGTGGGACATCGCCTGGTCCGACCTGCTCGGGCGCGACCTCAAGTTGCGGGAGCGAATCCTCGCATGGTCGCCAGGCGAGGAGGCGGAGCTGGACGACTTCGAGACCGTCCTCGCGAGCTGGCTCCCCGCGACCGCGACCCACCGGGACGTCCGCCGGTACGGAATCGAGGTGACGCTCGCGAGCGAACTCCCGCTGGAGAAGGCCGGATCGCCAAGCGCAGCCTTTCTGGGGCACCTCGCCGAGGATGTTCTTCCCGCCGGGCTCGGCGTCTTTCACACCGTGCTGACCGCACACCTGCGCGAGCAGTGGGGTGAGGACGCCTACGCTTCCCTGCTCATGCAGTTGGACACCCTCGCGCGAAGCAGCCGCCCGGCCGCTTCTCCGCCGGGTCTGGGGACGTTGCGGCGGGCGTGGGTCCTGGCACTGTTCTCGGCTGCCGATTCGAATCTCCCGCCCGGGGCCATGCCCCTGGGTCAACTGGCGGAGCGGATTGACCAATTGGCTTACGAGAGTGGTTGGATAGCAGCACATGACCGGGCTGTGGTGGCCGAGGAGATCACCAGTCGCCTCGCTGTCGTCATCCTCGCAGTCCTGCAGCTTGAGAAGCTAGACCTGCTTCTGCGGGGCTCGTGCGCCCAAGGAGTTCTGGGCCGGGGCAGCGACATCGACTTCGAGCTGAGCTCGGCGGCGCACCCTGTTGGCCACCGGCCGGCGGAGGACCTGTTGATCGAGGCGCTCGCCTGCCTCGGCCTGGCAGCTGAGGGATCCGCCGCGCGCCCGGTCGAGTGCGACCTCGTCAGCACGGACAGCGACACGAGCCGAGACCTTCACGAGTGGTTCGAGCTCCGCCGGCCCGGCTCCGATCTCCACGACCCGGGATGGGCAACAACCCTGCTGACACCGCCGTCCGCCGATGTCATCGGCCGCCCGAGCCAGTACGAGGATCAGGGCCGCGAGCACACCGCCAAGTACCTGTGGTTCGAATCCCGGGCCGCGCTGGCGCGCCTCGTATCCACTGACTCGGGCACTGCGCCGATGCCAGTGACTCTGGAGCGGCAACTCGCCGTCCTTCCGCAGGTGATCGGCGCCGAGGACGCGGCAGAGCTGCGCGATCTCGTCCACGCCACGTTCGCCCTGCGGGAGACGGCCGACCCCTCCTACCCGGTCGGTGGCCAGGCTGAGGATCAGATCGCCCGGCTCGCCGGCCGACTGGACCTGTTCCGCCAGCGCCTGGGACTGCCTGGCCCACGAAACCTGTGATTCCCGTACCGCCCCGATCCGCACCATCTCAACCCGAGAGGTCCACCGTGATCAGCGACGCGATTCCACTCTCCACCAGCGACCCCGCGCACATCTCGTTCACGGACGGCTACGTCTTCCACGTCCGCGGTGGCCAGATCACCACCCCGGGCGCGCCGTGCCCGTGCGGCGGACTGGAGGCGGTGCACCAGATCACGGCCTACCGCGAGGCATATCCGCAGGCTCAGCTCTCCCTGACCGACTCCTGCAACATGGCCTGCACGTACTGCTCCTTCCGCGACCGGGTCCACGCCGACGCCAAGCCCGTGACGATCCCCCTGGAGACGGTGGTGCAGGGCCTGGCCAGCCACCGCAAGCGGCTCGTCGAGGAGGACGCGCGGTACAGCCGCGTCGACTTCGGGCTCGCCGGCGAGACGATGTTGGTACGCCACATGCACGAGGAGGTCCAGGCCCTGGTGGAGGAGGGCCTGGCCGACTCGCCGGTGAGCGTCGTGTGGGCCGGCCCGATGGTCACCAACGCGACCTTGTCGATGACGGCCGAACTCGCCGACCGGCTCGGCCCGCCCCAGGACATCAGCCTCGACGGCCCCAAGGATGTCCACGACCGGGTCCGCTTCTACACCAACGAGCGCGGCGGCACGTACGACCACGTGCGGCCGGTTCTGGACCGGGCGCTGGCCCGCCACCCCGACATGGGCGTCTCCGCAGTCCTCACCGCGTACTGCACCGACTTCGTGGCGATCTTCCGCCACCTTTTCGAGGACGTCGGCGCCCGCAACATCTACATGAAGCCCGTCAACGCCACCCACGACAAGGACTACGCGCTCAACGCTGCCACGCTGCCGGCCTTCCACCAGGGCTACGCCGACCTTGTCGAGCACATCCTCGCCCAGCCGCCGGAGGGCATTCTCGCCCGGCTGCTCGCCCTGAACTCCGAGGACTTCTTCATGCGGTTCTTCTACCGGGTGAAGGACCGCGCGGCGCAGGTCTACCGGTGCGGGGCGGGCAAGAGCGGCACCTATCTGGACACCAACGGCAACCTTTACCCCTGCGCGCACTTCATCGGGAAGTCCGGCTGGCACATCGGGCACGCCTCCACCGGCGTCGAGGACAGCGAACGCAGCCGGTACCTCGACCTGCTGGTCGACGAACGCGACGGATGCTCCACCTGCCCGTCGCGGTACGTCTGCGGTGGCGGCTGCTACTACCAGGCCGTGTTGGCGAACGGGGACATCAGCAAGCCCGACGAGGTCAAGTGCGACCTGATCCGGTTCATCACCGACCTGGCGGTCCGCCTCGTCATCACGCTCCGCGAGGAGCACCCCGAGGTACTGGACGCCCTCCCCGCCCCGTACGGGCTCACAGACGAGGCGCTCACCGCATCCCCTGAGGCCGACTACCGGCCGGCGGCCCGCCTGCACGCGGACCCGGGCACCGACGACTCGGCCATCCCCCTTGGTGGTCCGGGCCGTCTGCGGGCCGGCCTGGTGAGCTCGGCCGGTCTGCGCGCCTGGCTCTCGCTCGACGCCGAGCACCTGGCGGTCCGCCTCGACCTGGGTGACACCCCCAGCGCCGTGCGTGCCGTCCGCGTTCGACTGCAGCCACTGGGACAGGGCACTTTCACTCTGCACGACGTCGCCGCCCAGCAGTGGCCCGGCGAGCAGCAGCTGCGCTCCACCCGCGACGGCGCCAAGTGGTTCAAGGCGCCTACCGCCCGCTTCCGCCGCGTTCCGTACCCCGATCCCGTCTGGGACGCGGCCGCCGACGTCGACCTCTCCTGGGAAGCGCGGGAGGTGCGGCTCCAGGTACCCCTGCCTGCGCAGGGCGAGACCGACGCCGAGTTGGGGGTGAACGTGCTCGTGGACTTCGAGGACGGCGGCTGGACCGCCCTGACCCTGCACGAGCCGTTCGCGTTCCTCGACCGCTCCCGTACCGGATCTCTGCGCCTGTCGGGGCCGGAGGCTCCCAGTCACCCGGAGACAGCCAGTGTGAACGGGCGGATACCCGTAGGGCTCACCCCGATCGGCCGCTGGGCCGGTCTCCAGGGCAACACCTGCTGAGGGGTGGAGGCGTGCGGATCCTTCTGACCACCCACCGATTCGCCGGCGACGACGCCGGCGGCACGGAGATCCTGGCCGACGACCTCGCCCGGGCACTTGTGGCCCGCGGCATGCACGTCAGCTGGCTCGCGGCCGGCGAGCCATCACCACTGCACCGTCGCACAGCCGATGAGTATCTGAGCCTGCCCGCGGCCTTCGCTGACGACTACCCCGTCGGTTGGCGTGCCCAGGAAGCGGAGCAGGCCCACCGCGTCGAACAGCTGCTCGCACCTCGACCTGCCGTGGATGTCGTTCATGTACTGCACTTCAGCCGTATCGGTCTGGAGCTCCTGAACGCCCCGTCCCTGCGCGAGGTGCCGGTGGTCGCGACGCTGACCGACTACACCGCAGTCTGCCCTGACCACCAGCTCGTCATCCGGTCCACCGGCGCGCAGTGCACGGCGACCGCGCCCACCCGGGACTGCCTCGGATGCCTCAACGCCCCCTCGAACGCTCACGGCGACGTGGCCGGGTGGCGGGCGCGGAACATCGCCTGGCTGAACGATCGGGTACAGGCCCTGTGGACCCAGACGCCGCATCAGGCCGCCGAGTTGGCGAAGGCCGGCGTCGACGTGGGCAGGGTCGTGCGCGACCGGGCCTGCTATGGACTTCCCGACACCTGGGCCCCGCTCGCCACCAGCGGAGGCGGCGGGCAGTACCTGCTGTTCCTGGGCAGGTGCTCGCCCGAGAAGGGCCTTCACCTGCTGCTCGACGCGTTCCGCCGTAGCCGTACCGAACTGCCACTGGTGATCGCGACCGTGCCGGACGACGACGCCTACGAGGAGCGGATGCGCGGCGTCGCTTCGGCGGATCCCCGGGTGCGCTGGTTTCCGCCACACTCACGTGCCGAGGTCGGTCCGGTGCTGGCCGACGCCCGGGCGCTGCTGGTGCCCTCGCAGTGGTGGGAGAACCATCCGCTGGTGGCGCACGAAGCTCGGGCCCTGGGCGTCCCGGTATGGTCCTCGGCCGTCCCGTCCATGCACCACCTCGCAGGCGACCCCGGCATCCATCTCGTCGGCGACTACCGCGATCCGGCAGCCTGGACACGGGCGATCGACGCGGCTTCCCGCGAGCAGGCCACGCGGGTGCCGTCGTTCGGTCGCCGGGCGGAGGAGTTCGAGCTCTTCGCCGACGAGACCGTCTCCGTCTACTGGAGGGTGATGGCCGGGTGATGCCCGAACACACGCCGCAGACCACGGTGCCCGAACGCTTCCGGAAGTTCCTCGTCACCGACGACTTCGACCGCTACGGCCTCACTCCTGGCCAACCCACCCCCACGCCACAGTACCTACAGGTGGAACTCACCGACCTGTGCAACCTCGCCTGCGCCGGCTGCCTGCGGGCCGTGCACGAGAGCAGCGGCCGGCACCTGACCCTGGAGACGTTCGTCGCGCTCCTCGACCAGATCCCCAGCCTCGGCCACGTCTCCTTCGTCGGCGGCGGGGAGGCACTGATCGTCCGTGACTTCGCCGCCTACGTCCAGGCATGCACGGATCGCTCCGTATTCACCTCGACGAACACCAACGGCCTGCTCGTACGCCGCCGGCTGCAGCCGGTCCTCGACGCCGGACTCGGACTGATCGCCATCAGCGTCGACGGCGCCGATGACGCGACCCTCGGCCGGATGCGCTCCGGGCTGCGCCTGACGCAGCTGAGCACGGCTTTGGGTGAAGCGGTCACGCTGACCGAAGGCCGGGAGACAGGGCTGTCCGCCGCGGTGACGCTCTCGGCCGCGAACCTGGAACAGTTCCCGGCGATCGTCGACTTCATCGCCGACCACGGCCTGAATCGCGTCAGCGTGGAGAGCCTGCACCACTGGGGTGAGGACAAGAGCCTCAACACCGAGTCCCTATTCGCTCTCCCCCCGAGCGATGTCGTCCCGCATCTGGAGGCCGGCCTCGCGCGGGCCGAGGAGCGCGACCTGCAGCTGTCGATCTTCGACTACTCCCGCCTCACCTCCCCGGCCGCCGCAAACGCCATTTGCCCCTGGCCGTGGGACGCGAGCTACATCACCAAGGACGGCGACGTCACGCCGTGCTGTGTCCACATGGAGTCCTCCCCGGGAAACGTGCTCGGCAACATCCACCAGACGCCGATGGCCGAGATCTGGATCTCGCCGCCGTACCGGTCGCTGCGGGACTCCTTCCTCCAAGGCCCCGCCTGGTCCTCCTGCGAAGGCTGCGTGTATCGAATGGAGTTCGGACGTGCCTGACCCCCAACCGCCCGCCCTGCTGAGCAACCGGCCTCTGGACGACAGTCAGCGGGTGCTGCACCGGGCGCTCGACCTCGGCCTCGACTTCACCTCCGGCAAGCTGCGCGACCACCTCGTCCTGCGGCACGCGACGGTCGGCGAACTCATCGACCGCCTCTCCGGGCCGATCCCGATCACCGGGACCAGTGACGACCGGCTCATGGACTCCCTTGCCGAGATAGCCAGTTGGTCGATCTCCCAAGCCGACCCGCGCTACCTCGCCTTCCCGGACACCGGCGACAGCCTCGCCGCCCTCGCGGCCGATATCGTCGCCACCTTCCTCAACCAGAACTTGATCGCCTTCGACCGCAGCGCGCCCGCCGCCAGCGTGATCGAAGCCCAGCTGATCACCTGGCTGCGAGAACTCATCGGTTACCCGGTCACGCCGCTGGCCGACTACCAGGGACTCGCCTCGCTGGGAGGGATGTGGACCTCCGGCGGCAACATGAGCAACCACATCGCCATCGCCGCCGCCCTCGCCCACACCTACCCCCAAGTCCGCCACAACGGCCTGCGCGCCATCCCCGAGCAGCCCGTGATCCTCCTCGCCAGCGGGGTCGAGCACTTCTCCTACCTCGCCGCCTCCCAAGCCCTCGGCCTCGGCACGGACGGACTGCTGTGGGCTGACGCCACCCCCGACTTCACCAGTGACCCAGCCTCGGTGGCACGCCTTCTGGCCTCGCCACCGCCTGGCAAGCGGATCTTCATGGTCGTCGGCGTCGCCGGGAACTGCCGCACCACCGGCATCGACGACCTGCAAGCCCTCGCCGACCTCTGCCAGCAGCACGGCGTCTGGTTCCACGTCGATGCCTGCCACGGGGGAAGCCTGCTGTTCTCCGAAAAGCTCAAGGGCCAACTCGCCGGCATCGAACGCGCCGACTCCGTCGCCCTCGACCCGCACAAGGGCCTGTTCGTCTCCTACCCCTCCAGCTACGTGCTCTTCCACGACCCGACCACCCTCGGCCACTTCGCCCGCTACCCGGACCGCGCCGACGATCCCGGCTGCCTCGACCTCGGCCTGATCACCCCGTTCTATGGCTCCCGCGGCTTTGAATCACTCAAGCTCTGGGCCCTGATGAAGCACCAGGGCACCGACGGCATCGGCCGCCTCGTCGAAGCCCGCCAGGCCACCTACGAGCGGATGGTCGACCTCTTGGAACGCACCGGCAGCTTCCGCCTACTCGGCACCTCCGACTTCTACCGGTGCGCCTTTGTCTTCCTCCCCAACCCAGTTGCCCACACCCTCCAGGCGGCGCACAGTCGACCGGAACTCCACCCAGCGGTGCGTGCGCTCGTCTCCCGCTACACCGCGGCCTTCGCCGACCGCCTCTACCGCAGCGGAACCGTCGTCTTCGACCTCTTCGCCCTCCAGGACCTCGCCGACCGCATCGGACTCGGCACCACTGCCAAGTACCAGGTCATGGGCATGTGCGTCGGCCACCCCCACATCCCCGACGACATCGAGCACGGCATCGAACAGAACATCCTCGACCACTCCCGGGACCTCACCGCCGCCATGCTGACTGACGCCCACGCGCTGCTCACCGCCAAAGCGCCCTCCGACGGCGGTGCCGCGGCGGACGTGACCGGACCGGCAGGGTGGTGAGCACCGTGTCCTACCCGCCCGCGTTCACCATCGCCTACCTCGTCCACAGCGACGTCGAACTCCTGCGCCGCACCATCCCCACCACCCTCGACGCCCTGTGCCGGGGCACCCGCCACCCCTACGACCTGGTCCTCGTCGTGGACGGCGCCGAGAGCGCCCCGATCGAAGAGATCACCGAACTCGCCCACGACACCTGGGGATTCGACGAAGTCCGGCTCCGCTGGCGCACCCGCCACCGGGCCTCCGGCGACCAGGCCAACAACATCCACACTCACTTCGTCACCGACAAGAGCCGCTTCCTGATCACCATCGAGGGCGACGTCGTCGCCTTCCGCGACCCAGGCGCCACCGACGTCCTCGCCGAGATCGCCGACACCTTCGACCACTGCCCACAACTCGCCCTCGCCCAGCGCATCGACGACCACGACTGCTGGCAGTGGAGACTCGAAGACACCGGCCCCGACCTCAGCGCCAAAGCCCGCTCGGTCAACCGGGTCTCCTCCCACTTCCTGATCTACGACACCCACCGGGCGCGGCCCGTCATGGCCGCGGCCGGCGGCATCCCCGGCGACCGGTTCCACGACGACGGCCAGAGCTGGATGAACTACGAGGACTGGCTCTCCCACACCTTCGCCCACCCTGCCGGGCCCGGCATCGGCTACCTGCATCAGCTCCCGCTCCGCGTCTTCCACTGCGACGAGAAGACCGCGCCCGGCTCAGCCCACTACCGCCGCGACCTCGCAACCCGCCTGCGTGTCTTCGCCGAACACGAGCACCAGGTGAAGGAGGAGTTCCGTGCCTGACGCCCGCCTCGTCCCCGCACCCGTCTTCATCCTCTCCCCGATCCGCTCCGGATCGACCCTGCTGCGCTGCCTGCTCGGCTCCCACCCCGACGTCCACGCCCCGCACGAGCTCCACCTCGGCGGCCTCACCGTCACGGTCAACGACGAGTTCACCGACCTCTCCATGCGCACCCTCAACCTCGGCCGCGAGGACCTCGAACACCTGCTGTGGGACCGGTTGCTGCACCGCCAACTGACCGAAGCGGGTAAGACCGTGCTCGCCGAGAAGTCCCCCGGCAACGTCTTCATCTGGCGGCGCCTCGTCGACTGCTGGCCCGGTGCCCGCTTCATCATCTTGCGCCGCCACCCGGTGGCCATCGCGGACTCCATCCGCCGGGCCGGCGATGCCACCGACCTCACCGGAGCCGCCGTCACCGTCGACAAGTTCGCCACCGCCCTCGACGAAGCCGCCGCCAATGTCCCCACCTCCATCAGCGTCACCTACGAGCAGCTGACCGCTGAACCGGAAGCCATCTGCAAGGCCCTGTGCGAGTTCATCGGCATCTCCTGGGATCCGGCGATGCTCGACTACGGGCGCCACGACCACGGCCCGTTCGTCTACGGCATCGGCGACTGGTCACCCCAGATCGCCTCCGGCCGGATCCAGGACGCCACCCCGCCGCCCGCAGACGCGACGATCCCGCCGCTGCTCAGGCAATGGTGCGAGACGTGGGGCTACCCCGCATGAACCATCTACCGGCCCCACCGGTCTTCTGGCTCATGGGCCTACCGGCGTCCGGCAAGACCACCCTCGCCCGCCGACTCCTTGCCCACCTTCAACCCGAGCATCACGACTGCGGCCTGTATGACGCCGACGAGCAGCGCGCCACCGGCGTTCTGCGAGACCTCGGCTGGTCTCCGGAGGACCGCATCGCTACCATCCAGGCGCTCTCGCACGCCGCCGACCAACACCCCATCGGCATTGTCACCCTCGTGACCTCCACGCCCACGGAACGGCGGCTCGCCGCCGACCTTCTCGGCGAACGACTCAACCTCATCCACGTCCGCGCACCAGAGGAACTCCGGCACGCCCGCGACGGCCTCCGACAGTCACCCGCCTACCGCGCCAGCCCCGCACCGGACGCGCCAGAACTCTCCTGGACCGAACCCGAGCACCCGGCGCTCACCCTGGACACCACAGCTCCTCTCAGAGTTTCGGCGAAAGTCCTCTGCTCCTTCGCCGACAGGGTGCTTCGGGGCGGCACCGAGTCGTAGGCGCCCGTCATGCAGCGGAGGAACGGCCCGATGCCCAGCCGCCGTCAAGCCCGGGCAGGAGGCCGTTTCGGGCCAGCGGAGCGGTGTCGCCGGTCAAGCGCTCCTCGCGGGGACGCTCGGCGACCGCGATGAAGGCCAGCTCCGAGAAGAAGAACCCGCCCAGGCGGTCCGCCTCGCACACCGCCGCGTACCACTCCTCGACCTCGGCCGCACTGAGCGAACCCCGATCGTGCCTGACAGCGGACAACAGCGCCTTCCTGATCTGTCCGATCCTGTCCTCCGCATGTCCCGCGAGACGGGTCGACCATGTCAGCAGCGGCTCGACCCTGACCAACTTCAGCGGACTCCGGACGAGCAGCATGCCGAGCTTGCGGCCAACCCGGCCGTCCGCGTGATCCATCCAGCTCTGCATATCGTCCGCGAAAGCGTGGCAGACCCGTCGATCAAGGTCCGCATCCGCGCCGGCGATCACGAGGGAGTCGAAGTCGACATGAGCGAGGATCGCCCGCCCACCCGGCCGAAGGACCCGTGCTACCTCGACCAGCAGCAGCTCCGGGGCAGGCAGACACTCGACAGTGTTGTACGAGAGGACGACGTCCACGCTCTCATTCCCGCACGGAAGCGGGCAACGTAGGTCCGCGGCAAACGTCATCACGGGGCCAAGGTGCCCCCGGAGCTTCTGGCGCGCTTGCTGCAGGAACGTGGCCGACCTGTCGACACCGATCAGCGTAGCCTCAGGAGCAAGACGGCTCAGTGCCAGGAGTGTCGGGGCGGCACCGCACCCAAGATCGATGATCTGGCTGTGAGCTGTTGGTGCGGTGAGCTCGGCCAATCTGGCGTGGATCGCCTCAGCACTGTCGGACACGGCACGACCTCCTTCTCCCGCGCCGCGCCAGGGCAGGAACGGCAGCGCAGTGAATGCATATACGGACACTATGCGAAAAATAGGATGAAATCCCCCCGAAGGGGGTCGCTGTGCACACCGCTGCATCACGCCTGTTCCGCGGTTAGGTAGCGAGGTCACGGGCGCACTGGGGACGTCGAACGGCCGCCACACGATGTGCCGCTGTGGCAGCCAAGAGTTCGCCGATCTTGGCCCCTGCGGGCCGCAGAGCAAGGAAACTCTGTGGCCGCGTCCGTGCCCAATCACTCGTCCGGATCTTCGCCCACACCTGGCGGGGTTCCTCCCGCAGCCTCCGCCCCTCCAGCACCCACGGCCGCATCGGCGCAGCGCGGCCGGATCGACCTCAAAGGTGGGGGGACTCCCACGATGCGTTCCGACTTCGGCGGAGTCCGCACCGGCGCAGCCAGAATCCCTACACCTCTACCCAGCCCCTTCCATGGCGGCGACTCCTGGCCTGCTGTTCTTCTCTAACTGGCGCTGCTCCGCACTGCCTGATCGGCTAGACGCATGTTCGCTGCCATCAGGTCCAGTCCGGCCGCGACGTCCGCTCTGGTGACCTCCCACCAGCCGGCCCGGTCGTAGATCCACCAGGACTCCCGGTACCGGGCAAAGTCGCGGATCGTCTCGCTGAGGTGCCGAGCCGAGCCGTCGGCGAGGGCGGCTCCCATGGCGGCGTGGCTGAGGTCGGCCAGCATGCCCGCGTCGGTGTTGGTCATCGCTGTCCCCCTCACGGCCGGATGTTCGGCTGGATGGTGGGGGCCTGCTGCACCGGGGGCGGTTGGAGAAGCTGCGCCGCCAGTTGGGGGGCTTGCGTGGCCGCAGTGATGTCCCTGCTCGCCTTGGGCTCTACCTCGGGGGCGCGGGTGGTGACGTCGATGTTGCCAAAGTCGGTGGCGAGCTTCGTGCGGATGTCCTCGGCCATGATCTCCCCGGAGAGGCCGACAGCGGCGCCGACGACGACGGCCGTGGTGGCGAGGCGGGCGAGGTAGTCGGGGCGCTCCTCACGCTGCTCGACGCTCACCTCCACCTTCACCTCGTAGGTCTGCGGGTCCTGCTGGTAGACCTCCCACTCGACGGTCAGCTGGTCGACCGGGTCGCCCCGCTCGGCGACGACCACGATCGCCTCGTAGACCTCGCGACGGGGACCTTCCTCGAACACCTCTTGGTACAGCCAGGCGACCTCCCGGACCTGCTCAGGGTGCTGGAGGAGTTCCGCCAGGACAGCGTCCTGGCGCTCAAGGCGGGCTTCGACCCGGACCTCCTGCTCCCCCGCTGGCCTCGCCCGTGGCTCGTACGGCGCCGGGGCCGGCTCGTTGTACTTGGCCACCGGGACGGCGTGCTCGGTGCGCCGCATCGCCTGGGCAAGGCGGTCGAGGACCGGGTCCGGTCCGCGCAAGCCCGGGGAGGTGGTCCGGAGGCGGTCCACGTGCTGTGTGAGGTCCCGGCGGACCGCCGCCTCCTGGACCATGCGGGCGTAGGTGGCGAGGGCTCGGGGCTGAGGCGCGGCGTCGGCGAGGCGCCGTAGGTAGTCGGCGTTGACGCCGCTGATGGCCGTGCGCTGGGCGATGAGCTCCGGCAACTGGGCGGCCGGGGTGGTCGGGTTGCTGGTGCGCGACTCGACCAGCGCGGTCAGGAGGGCGCGGTGGGTGGGGTGCGCCATGCGGTCGGGGGTGAGGTAGGCGATGTCGTCCAGGCGTTGGCGGTCGCGGAGGGCGGCGCCGATGACGGCTTGCTCGGCGCGGAGTACGAGGTCGGGGTGGGTCATTGTCAGTTCGTCCTCGACTTCGTTCCGGTGGTGGCTTCCCTGTAGCGGCGGGCGGCGTCGTCCGCAGCGGCCATCCGGGTTGCGGCGTCTTCGAGCCGCTCCAGCAGCACCTCGTTGACGATGCGCAGCCAAGCGCCGTCGATGTCAACGGCCCACCATGCGTCGGCGAACCTGACGTATTCGGGGATGCCGGGGCTGATCGGGGTGGCGAGGCCGCGGGTCCGAGCGTCGTCCATCTGGGCCGCGGTGAGGCGGTCCGGGCTGCCGGCTTCGGCGGTGTCGGCGTGGGCGGCCAGCAGGGGGCTGGGAATCCCGGCCCAGGGGTCGGCGTTGGTCCACCGCTGCTGGAGGTCCGGGGAGTCAGCGGCCTGGAGGTCCGGGGCTCGGTGGCCGGTTCGGCAGGCCGTGGCGTAGACGGTGGTCGCGTTGGCGACCACCGTGCGCAGCTCGGTGTGCCAGTAGCGGGCGGCCTGGCCGACCTGCTGTTCGGGGGCTGCTCCGTAGATCTCCTCTCGCCAGACCCTGAGTGCCCAGAGTTCTTCGATCAGCCCGGGGTGCTCGGCCCAGCACTGGGGCAGCCTCGACTCGACGGCCAGCTCGTAGCGGTCGTGGAGCCAGGTGACCCAGTCGCAGAGACCGCCCCAGGCTGCGATGCGCTCGGGGCCGGTCATGGTGTGCCACTCGACCAGCTGGGTGCGGGGGTTCGCTGCGGTGGCGGCGGGCCCGGCGCCGGTGGTCGGAGCGCTGTCGGCTCGGCGTCCTCGGGGGCGTCGGATCCGGGCGTGGGGACGGTGTTTGACTCTGCCGATTGGCGCGATCGCGGGCTCGGTCATATCTGGTCCTGGAGCTGGGCGGGCAGGGTGAGGGTGGCGTCGGAGAGGGTGCCTGGGTATTCGGCGGCCTGGTGCTCGGCGACGGTTCGGCCGGGAGCCGATGCCGCGTGCCAGTCGGCTCTCACGAGGTGCACGGCGGCGTCGAGTGCGTCGATCGACGTGCTCGGTGTGAGGAGAAGTCGTCGCAGGTAGGCGGCGGTGTCCGTCGAGTCGGCGAGCAACTGACGCAGGCGGGGGGAGAGTTCGTGGGTGCTCCGACGGACGCGGTCCTCGATGGCGGTGGGGGTTACCGGTTCGGCGTCGTCGTGCAGCACCAGCATCGCCTCGTAGATGCCGTACCGCACGTGGGTGGTCATGCTGTCCACCGGCACCCATCGGCCGAGGTCGGCAAGTTCGCGGGGGCGTTGGGCTAGGTAGGCCAGCACCAGATCTTCGTGGTCGGCCCGGGTGGGCCGCCAGGTGCTCAGCGGGAGGAACTGGCCCTCGGTGGCGGCGCGGTGGTCGGCCCAGTCGTCGGTCCGCCAGGGTGCGGGGACGATCTCTTGGTAGCCGGGGCTCCACACGGCGATCACCGGGGCTCCGGTGTGGTCCTCTCCGGGGTGGTAGAGGGCGCCGTCGATTCCGCGCACCGGCCCGCTCCACCTCAAGGTGCAGTCGGTCGGGTGCGCGGGCCGACTGAGCAGTCCCTGGTGGTGGCGTCGGTCGAAGCGGGCGAGCCAGCGTCGATCGGCGTCGGTCCGCGGTTCGGCCTGGTGCCCGCTCCACGCGGGTCGGGGGGTCACGCGGCGGCCTCAATGGGGTCGAGTTCGCCGGCGCGGTAGCGCCGGGACCACTCGATGCTCTCGTCGTACAGCTTGCGGTCGGGGCCTTCGTAGTGGCGCTGCATGCGGACCTTGGTGATGGGGGTGGTGGCATGGATGACCAGGGCCTCGCGCCGCTCCTCGTCGAGGGTGCGGATCTCGTCCGGGGTGACGGTCTTGCGGTCCTGGAGGGTGGTCTGCATGGTGGTGCCCTGTGCGCCGCTCTGATAGGTCGTCAGGGACTCGCGGTAGATGCCGGCCAACTTGGAGAACTCTTCGAGTTCGTCGCCGCCGAGGCCGCCGAGGGCGATCTTGACGGTGGAGCTGCCCCAGAGCATCTCTGCCCCTTCTCGGCCCCAGACCTTGCGGGCCTGGGCCATGTTCTGGAGCACGGCGACGACGTAGATGCCCGAGCCGCCGGCGAAGGACATCAGGTCGGGGAGGTTGGGCAGCGGGGTGACGTTGGCGACCTCGTCCAGCAGCGCTCCCAGCGGCGGGTCGAGCCTGCCGCCGGGAGACCGGTCGGCGAGGCGTTTGGCGGTGCCGAAGACCTCGGAGACGAAGGCGGAGATCAGGGGGGCGAGCGCGGTGGCCTCCTCCTTGTCCACCAGCAGGTAGATGGTGCCGTTGCTGCGCAGCCAGTCCTCGATGTCGATGCCGTTGCCCGCCTTGGGGACGAATGTGGCCCGGGCCAGCGGCGAGAAGAGGGGCGTCAGCGCGGTCTGCACGGTGGCGAAGAGGTTCGCCCGGGTGTCGCCGGGGTTGCGGTAGAGGCCGTCGAGCATCTCGGCGACGCCGGGCTCCGCGCGGCGGGACTCGGCGAGCAGCTTGATCGGTTCCTCGACGTGGGCGTTGAACCCCCAGCGCAGGACGTCCTCCATGCTGCGGCCGGTGATGGCAGCGGCGTGCAGCCATCCGGCGAGTAGGGAGGTTGCGGTGGCGCCGAAGAAGCCGGCGCCGGAGGAGTCGGTGGTCTCGCTCTTGCCGATCTTGACCATGAGGTCGGCCCGCTGCATGGCCTTGCCGAAGTCCTCGCAGCCGCTGGTGGGCGACCACTGCACCTGGTCCGGCCAGTCGACCATGCCGGTCGGCAGCATCGCCAGGGTCGGGCCGAGGCCGCGCCTGATCAGCGCGGTCGCGTCGAGCACGTCGCCGCGGACGCTGGTGATCAGCATCGGGCCGTGCCACGCCTTGATCCACGGGATGATCACCTGGCTCGTCTTGCCCTGGCGGGGGGCGGCCAGCATCAGCACGGAGTGCTCGATGCAGACCCACAGCAGCATCCCCGCCATGGTCCGGCCGAGTCGTACGGCGACGTCGTCAGGGGTGAACCGGCTGCCTTTGAGGGAGGGCCGGACGATGGGCCCGCGCTTCACGACCGCTGCGGCGGACAGGGTCTTCGTCAGCTGGGCAGCGGAGGCCATGCCGCGCACCGAGCGGGTGCGGCGGAGGCGGCGCAGGGCGAAGGCGCCTGCCGTGACCATCCCGCTGGCGACGATCGCGGCGGCGACGGCGAAGCCGACCGGACCGGGCAGGTCCGCGCGAACCGGCTCGGGCCAGGCCGACTTCGGGTCGTCCAGGTGGTGAGGGAGCTGCTTGGCGACGGCGAAGGCGTCACCGAACGGGACGGCCGGCCAGGAGGCGTGGGTGATGAGCCCGGCGACCTGGCCGGTTGCCCAGGTCCCTGCGGTGACCGTGACCACGACGATGACCAGCAGGACGATCAGGTAGTCCGCGGGGCCGTCCAGCACCGGCCGCCGTGCGACCGTGGCGTTCGAGGCGGCGGCCATCTCACACAGCCATCCGCTCGTTGGTGTAGTACAACTGCCTCTCGACCGGGCTCAGGATGGTCTGGACCACATGGCTAGAGGTGCGGCCGATCTTCCAGATCGCACGGCCGATCTGCTCACCTGACCAGCTGGCGATGTGCGCGCATTCGGTGTCGGTCAAGCCGATCGCGTCTCTCGTCATGGCGAGGGGCGCGGTGTCCTGACGCAAACAGATCCGAACATCGCACGACGCGATGAGGTTGCGAGCGATGCTGACCTCTTCGCTGCCCTGCGCACCGACAGCCTCGAAGTCCGACAAGCGATGTGTGCTCAACACCTGGATCGTGCCCTGAGCTCGCGAGAGCCGCAGGTCGGAGTCCAGCTTGCGGATCATGGCCGGCACGCGCATCGCGCGCCACAGCTCGTCGCGCACGACCAGGCGGACCGGGCCACCGGGTTCGTCAATCGCCGCTTGGCCCCAACTCGACACACAGGCCAGGGTCATGGCCACGGTCTCGTCCCCACGGCCATCGATCCGCGACAGGTCGACGGTCTGGATCGGCGCACCGAAGTCCGGCCGAACCGTCGTGGGTCCGTCGAACAGGCCCGACAGCGAGCCTCGGACCATATTGCCGAGGGCGTCGGCTGCCGGGCGGATCATCTCCCGCAGCTCGGCCACGTCGGCGCCGCGGACACGCAGATCCTCTGCCATCTCGGGCAGCGGATCGCGCAGCAGAGCCCAGACCTGCGGGATCGTCGGGTCCACGAGGTGGCTGGCACCGGCGGCCTGGCCGGAGGCGTGCTGGATGGCGAGGGAGAGCGCGGCTTCCTCGGTGGGCGTCAGGTTGCGGCCGAGCCGCATGACCAGCAGGGAGGAGAGCAGGGTGATCCGGCGGCGGTGGACTTCGTCCAGGCGCTCGCGCAGTTCCTCCGGGTCGGACGGCAGGTTCGTGCCGAGCGGTCCGGAGTCGAGCGGGTTGAGCCGGTTCCGCAGCCCAGGGCCGAGTTCGACCGGCTCGACGCCGAACGCCCTGGCGAGCCCCGCATACTCGTTCTTGATGTCGCCCAGGATGAACGACCGGACGCCGTAGGCGGACAGGCGGGTCACCAGGGCCTTGATGGTCGCGCTCTTGCCCGTTCCGGGGACTCCCGTGATCAGCAGGTTCGGGTTGGTGATCAGCCCGCGGTGCAGCCACTCGATCGGGTGGCAGGAGAAAGCGCCGCCGGCCAGGCAGTCCACGCCGATGTAGGCACCGGCCGGAGGCATGGACGCCCCGTACAGCCAGGGGTACAACCCCTGGACCTGGCCGGTGCTGCCGCGGAACACCGGCACTTGCGGCATCCTCGGTGCCCGCCCGGCGTACGGGCGAGCGTGGCCGCGCCGGGGCGCGACCGGTTCACGGCGCTGCTTGGGCGCCTTCTGCTTCGCGGGCTTCGCCGTTACCGGGGCCGGACGGCCGAGCACATCGGCCAGGTCGAGCACAGGGAGGTCGGTGGCACGTCGACGGAAGATCATCACGCCACCCGCTTCTTGGGCAGGCCCATGCCGACCGGAAGCGCGCCGATCGCAAAGCCCACGTCCTGGGCCATCCACATGCGTTGGAGTTCGATCCGGCCCTGGTTGGCGTCGGCCAGCAGCTCGGCGCAGGCGTCTTCGAGGTCGGCCGGGTTGGTGACCGTGACGGTGCAGTAAGCGGTGTAGCGGACCAGACCGTGGCCTGCGGCCCGTTCGGCGTCCTGGGCCTCGGCGCGGCGCAGGGCCTGCTTCTCGTGTTCCGGGATGATCTGGCCGGTCTTGTGGCGCATGTTGACCGCGACCTCGCGGGCGGTGCGCTCCTGCATCACTTCCCGTTCAGCGGCACGGGGGCTGCGGGGTTCGATGTGCATGTTGAGCGTCCGGCGGTACTTGCCTTCGCCCAGGAGCGGGGCGAGGGCGGTCGAGTGACACTTGGCCTTCGGCCAGCTGTGGACGGAGAAGGTGACGGACATCGCGCCGTCGTGCTCGTACCGGCCGCGCCAGCTCTCGGCCGCGGACGGGCCTGCCGCCGCCGGGTCCACTCCCGATTCGAAGGGCACCTCGTTGCCGCGCAGCGAGGCTGCGGTGGCCGCCGCTCGTCGTTCCGCGAGCATCCGGCCGGAGCTCGGGTCGAAGGCAGTCCTCAGGACCTCGGCCAGCTCGCGGGGGTTGAGCCAGCTCTCGACCTGGAGGTCCGCGGAGGCGATCGAAGAGGTCATGGCCCGGAGGTTCCGGACCAGGACGGTGGCGGCGCCGACGCTGCCGCCGCCGGCTGCCTTGATGGGGCCTGCGGCTCGGGAGGCGTCCATCGTGATCGCGAGGTATGCCTCGCGCTGGCTGGTGGCCAGGGTGGCGGTGGACAGCAGCGACTTGGCGATGTCGACCGCGACGGTGGGCGCTTCGGTGGTGACGTGGTCGGCGTGCCAGCGCTGGAGGGCCGCACCGGATTCTGGGACGAGACGCTGGAGCGCCTGAATCCTGATGATCGGGTTTCCCTCGGTGCACTGGGAGTTGAGCAGTTCTCCCCAGCTGGCCACCCGCTGGTCGCGGCGGTGGGAGTCGACCAGACCGATACCGGGGAAGCGCACCCGGGCGACCGCCGTGTAGGTGCGGTCGAGCTGGTGGTTGATCACGGCGATCGGGGCACCGTTGCCTGCGTCTGCTTCGAGGATCGTCAGCGGGGCGAGGATGCCGGGCAGATCCAGTTTCGGCTCGTCCGTACCGGCCTTGCGCGGCGCGAAGGCGCCGGAGAGGAAACGATTCTGCCCGCGGAAGCGGAGGATCTCGAAGGACACTGCGGCGACCGCCCATTCGTCGACGGTGCGGCCGGCGATCCGGACGAACGCGAGAAGGAAGAGGAGAAAGGACAGGGGCCAGGTCACGATGCCTGCCCGGACATAGGAGATGGCGAACGGCCAGATCACCGCGAGGATGGCGGCACCGAGCATGGCGGCTCGCTGGAGGCTGAGGCCGAAGAGGAAGGCGACCTTCTCCTGTTGCCACCCGAAGTACGTGCGGGCGGGAGCGGTGTCGGTGCTCATGACTTGCTGCCTCCTTCGGGCGTGTCAGGGCGCTTGGTTGCCCGGTTTTCGTTGAGCGGAGCCCCGGAGGTCGGCCGGGACGTGATGTTTGGTGCCTGGCTCTGCGCCGACGTCTCCGCGCCGGAGGGGGACGGTGTGGTGGCCGGGCTGCCGGATTGAGGGGTCTGCGGTGCGGGGGCCGGTGCGGGGCCGCCACTGGGTGCGGACCCTGCCAAGGGGACGGAGGCCGCCGCAGCGGTGGTGGGCGGGCCTGCGGGCACCGGGGGCATCTCGATCGTCGGCGGGTCGCTTCGCGGGGCACTGGCCACCGGCAGGTTCGGGGTGGCGTCCTGGAGCGCCTGTGGGTGGTCGGCCTGCGGGCCGACCGGGTGCACCGGCTCGACCTTCGGGTCCTGCTGGCCCGACCAATCAGGCTCCGGCTGATCCGGGAGCACCTGGTCGCTGGTGGGCAGCGGGGCTCCGGCGTGACGGTTGACGTACCCGGCGGGCTGAGCCGCGTAGACGTTGGCGCCCTGCACACCGGCATGCCCGGCCATCTTCTCCATGCCTCCCGCGAGGCTGTTGACCGCCTGCTGCGCGAGTCGGACACCGGCAACCGCGACCATGCCGATCGGGCCGGCAGCAGCACCGGCTCCTCCGGCCGCCGCACCCGCGCCTCCCGCACCACCGACGGCGCCAGCGGCCCCGGCACCACCGGAAGCTGCTCCACCGGCGGCGCCTCCGCCCTTGCCGGCGAAGTTGGTCATCGTGCGGGTGGCGCTCTCCTGTCCGAAGGTGTCCGGGGAGGGGCCGGCGGTCGAACCGCCGCCGCCGTTGCTGAGGCGGCCTCCGGCAAAGCCGAGCAGCGCGGCCAGGCCAGCGCCTCCGCCGACCTGGACGCTTGCGAACGTGAAGAATCGGGCGATGGCCGGCCAGGCGAGGGCCGCGAGGAGCAGGACGAGCATTCCCGAGAGCGTCGTCTGGAGATCCTGTGAGTCGCCCGCCATGTTGAAGCCGAGCGCGAAGACCAGCGCGATGATGGGCTTGAGGATGATCAGCTGGACGGTGGAGCTGACCAGCTTGGACCACCAGGACTTGGTGGAGTCGGACATCTGACCGACGGCGCTGATCGGCGAAGTGGCGATCAGCACCGCGATCGCCGCGTTCCGCAGCAGCATCTCGAACCACAGCACGATCGTCAGCAGGATGCCGATGATGGCGATGATCAGCAGGAGCGAGGCTGCAGTCCCGGGGGTATAGGCGACCAGCTTGCCGATCTTGTCGCTAAGCGCCTTCTCCCCGCCGAGGGAGTTGTCGACGACGTACTTCGTCAGCTCGTCGCTCGCCACCAGGGCCGTCGAGGCAACCGTCAAGGTCAGCATGAAGGCGAGTGCCGCTTTCCCGATGCCTACCGCAGCGGTAGCCAACGGGCGGCCGTCGTGGGTGACCGCCGTGCGAATGACCTGGACGACGACCAGCAAGCAGGCGACGAGCCCGGCGACGCCGAGGGATATCGCGTAGACGGAACGTATGCCGTTGCTCGCGAGATCGACCGGCGGGATCTTGACGAAGTCCGTGGCGAACGACTTGAGCAAGCTGGTCGCGGCGTCGGCGAACGACTTGCAGATGGAGTCCCACGCGCCGCCCGCCACCTTGGTGGCGGCGTCGCCCGCGAGGCTGCCGAGGATGGTGTCGCCGGGCCCGGGGATGCAGCTGATGGGGTCGCTCAGGCCGCAGGGCATGCGGACCCCCTGGTGTTGCTGGTGACCATGGTGGTTATCGCTTCAGTTCCTGCCAGCCCTTCGCGGAAGCCTGGGGGGTACCCGGCTCAGCGGTGAGGCTGGTGTAGTCGGTGGTGGGATTGCCGGAGGGGGCCGGGATGCGCCAGTCGCCCGCCGACCAGACGAGGTCGAGCGGATAGACACCCATGCGGGTCTGCATTCCGGTGCCTGGCACGCTGGTGGTGTAGGTCGCCAGCAGCAGCACCTGGACGCTGCCGGGGCCGACCGAGCGCACCTGGTACTCGACCGGCGACAAGATGACCGAGGCGCCGGGCTGCAACTGCCCCTTCGCCGGTAGGCCGAGCGCCTTCCGAGTAGCGACCGGGCCTTGAGCCAGGGTGTCCGCCGCATCGGACCAGGAGTCGGCGGCAACAACCCTGGCGACGGCTGCGGCTCGGTCGGGCTCCAGCGTGGAGCCGAGCTGCCGCCAGTACTCGACCGCCGCAGAAACAGCGCCTACCGTGGAATGCGGGTAGCCCAGCTGAACTCCGTTGACAAGGCGCTCTCCGTGAATCAGTTGGAGAGGGCCGATCACCCCGGGGGCGGGCGACCCGGTGGACTCCACGCCGGTGACCGAGCCCGGCGGCGGGATGGCGGCCGGCGGCGTGTAGGCCTTGGGGCCGCGGGGCCCGTTGTCGGACTCGATGGCGACCCCGATGGCAACGAAAGCAAGCAAGCCCACGACGCCGAGGAGGAGCAGCGGCAGAATCCGGCGACGGGGGCGGTCGAGGAACTGGTTCATGACGAGTCCTAGGCCGCCGCGCCGAACACGGTGTTGACGACGGGGATCGCGCAGGCGGTGACGATCACGCCGCCGAGCGACCAGACCAGGCTTCGCTTCCCCTTCTCCGCGGAATCAGGCCGGTTGCTGAGGTGGCCTATGCCCATGAGACCGCCCGAGACGACGGCGGCGACGGCACACGCGATCAGGGCTCCCCACTTCGCGTAGCTCAGCAGAAGGTTCGCGCCCTTCGAGCCGTTCGTCGGATCGGCCGGCGCCGGATTCTGGATGTCGGCGAGGTAGTGAACGTCAGCGAGGTGGTGAACAGCTTGCAGGGTGAGGGACATACCGGGCTCCGGAGTTGCGATGTGCCAGCGATCCCGCACGGTCTGCGCTGGCCAGAAGGAGCCGCCCCTGCTTGATCGGGCATGGGGAGGCATTGGGCGACCTTCACCTGAGTTCAGCACGCGACATCAGTGCGATTCACTCTGGCTAATCGGCCGTGACCAAACGATAGACGGGTGCGAACCGGGCGCGTCAACCAGAGTGAATGTGACTAGCCTCACCCGACCACTCTCCGTTTACAGTGGCTAATGAGTGTCACTGTGCGCAACGATGAGACCTAGTCAGCAGCGAGGAGTGCTAGGCGCGTCATGTCAGTCGAAGAGTCCGTCGAGGGTGGAGAGGGTGGAGTGGTTGCGGCTCGCCTGAACCACCTGTTCGCAACCGTGCACCCAGCCGACCGGGGCCCGTACGCCAACCCGGAAGTCGCCAGCGCGATCAACGAGAAGGCCGGCCACCAGGTCCTCAGCGCCACCTATCTATGGCAGCTCCGAAAGGGCAAGCGCCAGGACCCAACTCACAGTCGCCTCAAGGCACTTGCTGACTTCTTCGGCGTCTCTGCGATGTACTTCTACGAGGACGAAACCGCCAAGCGAACCGACGAACAGCTCCGCCTCGCGGCCGCACTGCGCAACCCGGCGATCAGACAACTCGCACTCGATGCGGACGGCCTCTCGGAGCACAGCCTGGCGGCGATCGCCGCCATGATCCAATCGGCGCGAGCGATGGAAGGACTTCCCGCACCCGACTCCGCGCCGGAGTGATGCACGCCACTGCGCTCGATGATCACAATTCCAGATGAGTGGCACACTCTCGGCGACCGGTCGCATACAGTTCTGCGGGTCGGGAGACGGAGTGACCCTCCGACTACAGGTCATCCACTCCACAGCAATGCCTCCCGACCAGGGAGGCATTTCCATGGGCGCGATCCCGCTCTGCGGCACCCGGCCGGCAGGCCGCGGCACATCTTCACAGCAAAGTCGGCAATCGGCCTCGACGATCGCCCCGCCCGCGCCGACCACCCCCACATCGCCGGCCAAGGCGGAATCCGAATACCGGCCTGACCGCACTCCCGCGAGCACCCCCAGCCACCGCGCCGAAGATGCAGCCAAGGTCAGCGCGGCCGCTGCCTTCAGTGCAGTGTTCCCGGACCTCCAGCCGGCAGCCCTCCTGCACTTCGGCTGGCTCGACAGCTAACACCCGTGGCCGCATCGGCCCACACACGCCCGACACTCCCTGGCCCCTACCGCGCCGAGCCATGCCCACACATCTTCACTCTGGCTAACGAAGTGGGCTTACTCACTCACACTTCAGTTGACCCCAGCTGCACACATCAGCTTATTGTTCCCATCTATCCCATTAGCTGATGTGAAACAGCTGTGCGCCTTCTCGCGCGCCGGCTCAGAGGTGGCACGTGAAGAAAGCAGCGCATCTGGCATTGGTCGGCGTCCTCGCACCCTTCGGGGTGGTCTTCGGCGTCGCGCTCTCCGGCGGAGGAACGGCAGCCGCCACACCGGCGGTCAATGCGAACGGCATCGGACTCGGTTGCTTCAAACCGGTCGCTCCTGGCCAGGCAGTCGCGGACGGGCAGCAGCTGACCACCGAGCAGATCAACAATGCCCAGATCATCTACCAGGTCGCGGCCACACTCCAACTGCCCCCGCAGGCAGCGGTGGTGGCGATCGCCACCGCACTGCAGGAGTCGGCGCTGAGGAACTTGAGCTCCGGAGACCTGGATTCCCTCGGGCTGTTCCAGCAACGCCCCAGCCAGGGGTGGGGCTCTCCCGCTCAGATCATGGACCCGGTCTACTCGTCGAAGAAGTTCTACGAGGCATTGGTGAAGGTACCGATGTGGGAGACGCTTCCGGTCACCGTCGCCGCGCAACGGGTCCAGGCCAGCGCTTATCCCGACGCCTACGCGAAGTGGGAGAGCCTCGCCCAACAGCTGGCAGCCACCTTCGGGGGGAACGCCACGAACTGCTCGCTCGGCAACGGCGACGGCCAAACGACGAGCGAGGCCGTCAGCCTTCCCGCCGGCTTCTCCCTGCCAGCCGGCACCCCCACCGCGGTCGTGACCGCTATCACGTTCGGAGTCTCCAAGCTGGGCATGCCCTATCAGTGGGGCGGCACTGGAGACCCCAGCTACGACTGCTCAGGCCTGATGCTCCGAGCCTACGAGGCCGCCCGGATCACGATCCACAGGACCACGTTTGAGCAGGTCTACGATGGAACCCCGGTCTACGACGCACAACAGCTCAAGCCCGGAGACCTGATCTTCCTTGCCGGATCGGACGGTACCGCGAGTTCCCCAGGACACGTCGGGATGTACCTGGGGTCGAACCTCGTCCTCGACGCACCGCGGACTGGCAAGAACATCCAGATCACCAACTTCACCGGCGGATATTGGGACAAACAGGCGGTGGCCTTTCGCCGCATCGTCCCGTCCTGATGCGTGTGGTTTCAGGTTAGACCTGTCGTTTTCCGATTGGATTGTTCTCAAACTTGTCGTCGTGACACCTCAGCCAGACTGTAGCCACGAAACCGCAGGCTCACTGCCCTTCCTGCTGACTACCCTTCCTACTTAAGGTCCTCTGGACCAAGCCGAGCCCCCCCAGAAGGCGAATCTCATGGAACAACCGCCCAGGCTTGTCGTCCGCCATGAACTGTGGAAGCTGCTGGAGACAGCTCGCGATCCCAGCGAGGCGGTGAGCGCCGAAGCGGCCCATCACGGCCTGACCGCTCAGCAGTTGCTGGACACCCTCGTCCGCCAGAACCGAGTTGACGTCAAACCGCTCCCTGCCCGTCACACGTTCACGCCACACAAGATGAGCGACTTCGACTAGCCGCCGACCCGGGGCTTTTCGCGAAGCAACTGACAGATCGACTAGACGATCCCGGCGGCAAACCGCCCGGACAGTCTCCCAAAACCGCAGGTCGCGGGAGTGCCGGCAAGTCTGATCGGAACCTACAATGCGGGTACCGCCGCATCCTCGACCTGAGCAGGGAGCATGATCCAACAGTCGTGGGACAGGACGGTCCGTGAGCTCGCCGAGCGGGTGGAGCTGGCGCAGAGCGCCGCGGCCTGGGCAGAAGCAGTCCGCGCCCCGAACTCCAGCAGTTCACTGGGCGAGCGGGCCAGCCGCGAGCAGGTGTTCTCCGCCGTCGCGCTCAGCCGGGCGCGAGACGCTGCCCTGCTCAAGGCCGCGCGGTTCGCTCTGCGCCGCCGTGCAGCCGGCCGACCTGCACCGCTGCGGCTTCCACACGGGCGGGTTCTACCTGGAGCAGCTGCCCCTCGTTGGTGGCGCAACGCCGCCGTCTTCCGCGACGACGCCGGGATCTGGCGGGTGATCCCACTGCCCGGCCCCGAGCGCCTCGTCGGACTTCCGGAGGACGACCCGCTGGTCCTGGACGTGGCCGAGCAGACCCGGCTCCTGCACGCCAGCCTGCTCGGGCACCGGAACCGCGATGCCTACTACGAGGCGTTCGAGCCGGACGGCCAGCGCGGGCAGGGCACTTCGGTCCCGCCCGTCGCCGCGCTCAGCAGGAGGACGAGCTGGAAGGTGCAGACCTGGCTGCACCCCGGTCTCGGGATGCGGGTGCGGACCGATCTGGAGGAAGAGTTCCAGCAGGCCAACCGTGACCGCCACGCGGTCTGGGAGCGGTCCAGGGCATACGGCGCTGCGGTGGCGGAGCTGCTGGGCCGCGTTGGCTGACCTCGCCGACGACGATACCGGCCGATGGTTCGGCTCGCGTACGCAAGCAGAAGGCCGGGGGCCTCACCACGAACGGTGGGGCCCCCGGCCTTCTGCTTGTCTTCACTCCCTGGCCAGCGTCCCCCTGTCGATGGTGGTCCACTCGGCGCGGCTCGCCTGGCCGTCCGAGGGCGGCCACTGGACGTGAACGCCTCCGGGGCGCACGTCGATGATCAGTCCGCGCAGGTACTGGCCGGAGCCGTCCCTGGTGGTCGTCATCCAGTGCCGACCTACCCACGTGGTGGGAGGCTGCTCGGCGTAGCGGTCGTGGGTGAAGTTGTGCATGGTGAACTCCTGCGGTGGTGGGGCAGCTTCGGGGCTGTTCTGTCCGGACGAGCGGCTCCGGTCACGGTGGCCGGGGCGGGGGCGGACCTCCGCCCGGGCCGGTCGGCCTACGAGCGGAGGCACCGGGCCACCGCCGCGTCACCGCGCTTCCCCGTTCCATCCGCGGCCGTCGCGCACCAGGCCCGCAGAGCCCCAGAGCCTGACGTCGGACGGCCGGTAACGCCGAAGGCCGTCAGGGGTTCGGGTGAACTTCGGGCCGGTGCCCGCGCCGCCCAGTTCCCGCAGGTCCGCGCTCGTGATGCCGAGGTAGATCGCCGCGTCATCCACGGACCACCATGGACGGCGAGTCGTGCCGAGCTGCCGCTTCATCGTCCGCTCCCCGCGTCGGAGGATCGGGTTTCCAGCCACTGATGCACGTCCCGCGGGTCGTACCGCCTGTGGCGTCCGACCTTGTAGCTGCGCGGTCCGGTGCCCTTCCAGTTCATCTGGTAGATCGACTGCGTCGGCACACCCAGGAACTCCGCGAGCTCCTGCAAGGTCCACAACCTGTCCGTACTCATGAGCACTCACATCTCGTCCATATGTCATTTCGACAACTTCGCTTGTCGTTTGGACAACCGAGATGAGCATCGAACAGTCCCGCCATGCTTGTCAATACGACATACTGAGTTGTCGAAATGACAATCACGGCCGCGTCGCCCCAGCTTGAGGCCGCCCACAAGGGGCTGCTTGTCGAATCGACACGACCAAGCAAGCCTGCAAGTTGTCGATTGCACAATCGAGAAGGAATGAGTAGAGTTGCCGATACGACAAGCAAGGAGGCCAGATGTCGAGCGACCCGGCTCCGCCGACCCTGTCGGTGAGCGACGCGGTAGCACTTCGGGTGAAGGAAGCCCGAAATCGACGCGGGTGGACCATGAAGCAGCTGGCAGCCGCCTGTCACGATGCCGGCGCGACCAAGCTGACACCCCCGGTCCTGGCCAACATCGAGACGGGTCGGCGAGACGCGAACGGCGTTCGGCGGCGAGAGCTGTCGATCGACGAAGTCGTGGCCCTCGCCGTGGCGTTGGACATCTCGCCGATCCACCTGCTGGGCCTGCCGGACGAGGCCGCACCGGGCACGCAGCTCCAGCTGACCCCCGAACTGGCCATCAGCGATGGTGAGTTGCTGATGGAGTGGTTCGGCGGACAGAAGGCCCTACCCCAGAGCGACTCCCGGCAGTTCTACTCGACGGCCATTCAACGGATGCCGGCTGGAGACAGCCAGCGGACCGTCGCCGACCTCACCAGTTCGGTGCTCCAGGACCGAGCCGCCGC
Source organism: Kitasatospora sp. NPDC059088 (assembly GCF_042738155.1). Classification (NCBI taxonomy): domain Bacteria; kingdom Bacillati; phylum Actinomycetota; class Actinomycetes; order Kitasatosporales; family Streptomycetaceae; genus Kitasatospora; species Kitasatospora sp. NPDC059088. Next base: position 66,031 of record NZ_JBHYGR010000030.1, read on the forward strand.
CATGACCGCAGCCTTCAACGCGGAGATGGCATCGACCCTGGAGAAGATCAACGCCGCGGTTCAGTCGGGCGCAAGCCCGGAAGAACTCGCCGCCCTACTCAAGTCCGGCGACTCCGACCCGAAGTAGGGCCGCCGCACCACCAGGCGCTCGGCACCGCCGCGACGCCAGTTCACCGAACCCGACTGCGAGGCCACCCGGGCCCGCACCCATACGGGCAGAAAAGAGGCGATCTTATGGCATGCACCTATCAAGAATTGGCAGAAAACCATGCTCCACGCTCGGATCGAGGACCGCGGTAAGCACGCGGACTACCTGCTGGCCGTCGTTCGCGCTCGTGGGGCCGGCCGCACCCCTCCGGCCCGCTACCGCGTCCGCTGGCGCGACGAGTCAGGCACTTCCCGCAGCCTGAGCGTGCCGACCCCGCACCTCGCAGTGGCCGTGCGGGCCGATATCGCCGACGGCCGGGCGCCACTGACACTCAGCGGCCTGGTCGATCACTGGTCGTCCCTGCCGGTGCAGTCGCCCCGGCCTGGGCCGCCGAGGTTCCCGAACCGCCGGTCGCTCGACCTGCACGTGTTGCCGCGCCTCGGGCGCAGGCTCGCCATCACGATCACCCGGGCGGACGTCGAGCGCCTGGTGTCGGCCCTGCACGCCGAGGGCCAGCTGAGCACCGCCACGATCAACAGCCTCCTCGCAGCGCTCAAGCGCGTCCTGCAACACGCCGTCCGCTACGGGCACTTGCCCAGCAACCCGGCGCTCGGCGTTCGGCCGATCCCACGGCCGGCCTGACCTCCGGCACGGCACCCCGGTCTCCGGACCTCACCCTTCCGCACCGCGCCGCGGTCACTGCTGGCGCGGCACGCGGATCACCGATAAACCATGCAACCCGAAATGCGGCGGAAGCCACACGTTCGAACGGGCAGAAAGAAGGAATGGATATGACCATGAACATTGCAAGGCAGATCCAGGTGATTTATGTCCCGCGTTTGGATAGAAGACCGAATTAACCATGCCGACTTCAAGTCGGCAGCAGCAAAGGCAAAGTCCAGCGGACGCACAGCTCCCGGCAGGTACCGCGTGCGATGGTACGACCCGGACGGCCAGGCTCGCATGAAGACAGTCCAGCGCAAGGTCGATGCCGAAGTCACCCGGACAGAGCTAGAGGAAAAGCTCGGCAATGGAACCTACCGAGACCCGTCCGCGGGCCGCACGAAGTTCGCAGAGATTGCGGAAGAGTGGTTCACGGCCAAGCTCAATGTGAAGCGTTCGACGCGCGCCAGGTACCGAATCGCACTGGACACATACGTGATCCCCAAGTGGGGATCAACTCCGGTCGCTCGCATCCAGTTCGACGGCATCGCCAAGTGGCTCGGCGACATCCTCGCGGACTCCGTATCCAGCGGAAAGCCCCTCTCCGCGAGCACCATTCGGAAGATCCACGTCGTCCTTAAGGGAGTACTGGACTATGCGGTGCGTGCACGCCGGATCGCCTATAACCCGGCAATCGGAATCCCGCTCCCTCGCTACGTCCCGCCGGAGCACGTCTACCTGGACAACATGCAGGTGGAAAACCTTGCTGACGCCTGCAGCGAGTATCGGACGCTGATCCTATTTCTTGCCTATACCGGAGTCCGATGGGGCGAAGCCTCGGCAATCAAGATCAGTCGCGTAAACCTTGCCACTCGACGCGTTCGGATCGCCGAGACGTGGAGCCGCGACAAAGGCGGCCTATACCTCGACACCCCGAAGAACCATGAGCGCCGCTCGGTTCCAGTGCCCGCATTCCTTCTCAAGGAACTCGAATTGCTGATGACCGGCCGCGATCCGAACGACCTTCTCTTCACAGCCCCCGAGGGCGGAAAGCTGATCGTCGGCAACTTCACGCGTCGGCGATTCAAGAAGGCTCTGGAGATCGCTGGCCTGGCAGACCTCGGCATCACGCTTCACAAACTGCGGCACACTGCGGCTTCCCTGGCGATCGCCAGTGGCGCCGACGTCAAGGTGGTCCAGACCATGCTGGGCCACAAGACCGCGACCCTGACGCTGGACACGTACGGTCACCTCTGGCCGGACCGTCTGGACGAGGTGTCAGACCGGCTCGACAACCAGCGGTCGAAGGTGCTCAAGCTGGCGAAGAAGAAGGCCGAGAAGGCACAGAAGAAGGCGGCCAAGCTCGCCGCCGAAGTCGCTGCCTTGGAGGCAGCTGCCGACGCCGCTGCGGCGTGATGTGTTCTAAATGTGTTTCGGGCCGTGGTGTCAGCTCCTTCGAGCTGCCACCACGGCCCTCTGACCTGCATGTTCACTGTGGGCGCGGACGGTTTCGAACCGCCGACATCTGCTTTGTAAGAGCAGCGCTCTACCACTGAGCTACGCGCCCCCGGTCGTGGCCCTTCGGGCGTACGACGAGTGCCTAGGGTACCTGGTCCGGCGGGGTGGTGTGGTGCGGGCGGGGTGGGGTGGTGGGAGGGGGCTGCCCGTGGTGCGGGGGGATCGGGGAGAATGGGCGCGGATCAGCGGGTCGGAGCAGGGAGCGCGCAGTGGCGGTGGCCGGCGGGAGCGGGCGGCGGGGGCGGCGTCGGGCGGGGAGTGCGCTGGGCGACGCGCTGGTGTTGCCGGTGGTGCTGGCGGGTGCGTTGGGGGCGGTCGGGCTGGCGTCGGCGGGCAGTGGCGGCTGGTGGGGGCGGCGGGGTGCCGGGGACGGTGTGCGGGCGGAGGCGCGGGAGGCGCGGGCCGCGGCGCAGGAGGCGTTCTACGAGCTGGACGAGACGCAGCGCGAGCTCCGGTTGGCGGTGGAGACCGTCCGGGCGGTCGAGGAGGGTGCGGCGGCGCAGCGGGTGCTGGCCGAGCTGCCGGCGATCTCCGGCCGGGTCGAGCAGGTCACGGTGAACTACCTGGCCGCGCTCGACGCCCATGACCTGGACCGGGAGGACCTGGACGCCGGTTCGGTGGCCCAGGCCCGGCGGCTGCTGGTGGACGTGCAGGGCCAGCTCCGCTCGGCCCGCGCCGAGCTGACCGACTTCCTGCGCCGCCTCCAGCCGACCCTGCTCCACGCCGAGCAGCAGCTGATGCGGGTCACACCGGCCGTGGAGCAGGCCAAGCACGCGCTGCTGCGGGCGACCACCACGCTGGACGAGGTGCGCGGCGCCGGGCTGCGGGCGGACGACCTGGCGGCCCGGCTGGCCGAGCTGGCGCCGGAGTTGGGGCGGCTGAACGAGGGGGCGGCGCGGCACGGCGTGGCGGCCACGCTGCAGCGGGCCGAGGAGGTGCGGCGGCGGGCGGAGGCGATCACCGCCGATGCCGCCCAGCTGCCCGAGCGGGCCCGGGAGCTGGACCGCCGGGTGTCCAGCCTGCGGACCCGGATCCAGGCGCTGGAGACCAAGGCGGAGACGGTCGATCCGGCGCTGAGCGAGCTGCGCCGCCGGTTCAGCACGGCCTGCTGGCAGGACCTCCAGCGGGTGCCCGAGCAGGTCGCCGAGGCGGGCCGGGCCGCCGGGCGCAAGCTCGCCGAGGCCGCCCGGGCCCGGGACGAGCAGCGGTGGGCGGACGCCACGGCCGCGATCGGTACGGTCCGCGCGCTGCTGGAGACCGCGGACGGCTCGGTGCAGGCCGTGAACGACCGGCTGCGGCAGCTGAACGAGGTGCAGCACGACCCGAACCGGGAGGTGGAGCGCGCCCGCTTCGCCGTCCGGGACGCCCAGCGGCTGGCGATGGCGGGCCGCACCGCGCCGGACCCGCGGCACGCCGGCCCGCTGGACGAGGCGGTGGCCCGACTGGACCGGGCGCTGGAGACCCTCCAGGCCTCGGGCCGGCACCCCGACTACTGGCACTTCCTGACCGAGCTGGCGGCGGTGCGCGAGACGGCGGCGCGGGTGATCGGCATGATCCGCGGGGATCTGGGCCCGCAGCGCTGAGCGCGGTCGGTACCCTGCCGGTATGCCACGCTACGACTTCCGCTGCCGCTCCTGCGGCGCCACCTTCGAGCTCCGCCGCGCGATGGCGCAGGCCAACGACCCCGCCGTCTGCCCGCAGGGCCACCCGGACACCGTGAAGCTGCTGTCCACCGTCGCCGTCACCGGCGCGGCGGGCGGCGCGCCGCAGCAGGCCCCGAGCGGGGGCGGGGGCGGCTGCTGCGGCGGCGGGTGCTGCGGCTGACCGAGGAGGACCGGTGGCGACCGACGGCTAACCGGCGACGACGGGGTCGGCGGGCATGACCGAGGCGGTGGCCGCGGTGGCCGCCGCCAGGAACCGGCGGACGATCTCCTCCCCCGCCGCCACCCCCACCTCCGCCAGGGCGGTGACGCCGGGGGCCGTCCATCCGCCGTCGGCCAGTTCGCCGTGCCCGGGCCGCCACCCGGCGTCGGCGGCGAGCAGCAGGTCGGCGTCCAGCAGGGAGTCGCCGGCCGCCAGGACAGTGTGCGCGCCGCTGCGGCGGACGGCCTCGGCGAGCGCGGCGCTCTTGGTGAGCGGCTGCGGCACGGCGTACACCTTGCGGCCCTGTAGTGAGACCCGCCAGCCGCGTTCGGCGCACCAGCCGGTGAGTTCGGGCAGCCAGCCGTCGGGCAGCCGGTCGCGTTCGACGACCAGGTAGGCGAACTGCTCGTCGGCGACCCGCCGTTTGCGCGTCCACTCCGGGTCGGCGCTCAGGGCGAGTTGGCGCACCACCTCGTCCAGCGGGGCGGCGCCGGCGGCGATCCGCGCGGTGATCTCGCGGCGCCAGTCGCGGTCCGGCTCGCCGTCCACCAGCAGCTGCCCGCCGTTCGCGCAGATCGCGTACGTGGGCGTCGGTCCGGGCAGGTTGACCCGTCGGTACTGTTCGACGGTCCGGGTGGTGGCGGGTACGAAGCGGGCCCGGCGGCCCAGTTCGACCAGCAGGGCGGCGGCCCGTTCGGTCAGGAAGGACAGCGGGCGGCCGTCCAGCACCTCGACGCAGAGCAGCCGCGGCGCGAGCCGGTCGGGGCCGGCCAGGGCCAGGGCCCGCTCGGAGTAGATGAGCGTACGGTCGAGGTCGCTGGCCACCAGCACGCCACCCTCGTCACCGCCCGGACCACCCGCTCCGCCCGGACCACCTGCACTGCCCGCACCGCCACCCGCACCGCCACCCGTACCGTCCACGGCACCCATCAGGACTCCCTCCCCGTCACGGCCCGTCCGCTCTCCCCCGTCGCGCCCCGACTGTAGCGGGGGTGGATGAGGCCCACGCAGCTGTACGGCAGCCCGTCCACCTCCTCGACCGGGACGCCGCGTTGGGCGGCGAGCAGCCGTACGTGGTCGAGGTCGGTGCCCGCGCCGCGCCGGGCCAGCACCCGCCAGGGCACCCGGCGCAGCAGCACCCGGGTGGTCTCGCCGACGCCGGGCTTCACCAGGTTGATGTTGTCGATGCCGTACTCGGCGCTGATCCGCTCGACGGCGGCCCAGCCGGCCCAGTCGGGCGTGCGGTCCGGGTCGGCGGCGAGCCGTCCGGCCGCCTCGACCGCGAGGGCGCGGACCTCCCCGAAGTGGTCGGCCACTGCGGTCAGGAAGGCCTCCGAGACGTCCCCGCCCGCGAGGTCGGCGTAGTGCTTGGCGCCGTGGAAGTCTCCGGGGCCGATCAGTCCGGCCCGCAGTACGGTGCGCGAGACCAGCCCGGACACCGTGGAGTTGAGGCAGGCGGAGGGGATCAGGAAGTCCTCCCGGGTGCCGTACGTCCGGACGCAGCGGCCCGGGTCGGCGAGCACCGCGAGGTCCGGGTCGAAGCCGGTGCCGGCCAGCGCGTCGGTGAGTTCGCGGGTGATCGCGCCCTTCCCGGTCCAGCCGTCCACGAAGACTACGTCGGACGCCCGGTGGTGGGCCGCCAGATAGCGCAGCGCGACCTGGTCGATGCCGCGGCCGCGGACGATGGACACCGCGTAGTGCGGGACGGACAGGCCGTGGGCGAAGGCCAGCCAGCGGCGGACCAGGATGCCGACCGGCGTGCCGGCCCGGGCCAGCGAGGCGAGCACCAGGCCGGGCCCCCGCTCGCGCAACAGGGTCTCGGCGACGGTGCCGACCGCGAGCGCCATCCGGCGGGCCGAACCGCGCAGCGCCTGGTGGAACAGCTCCTGGTACTCGGGGCTGGGGCAGTACTCGACCGGCAGCGACTCGGCGTAGTGGGCGCCGCCGTGCTGGACGGCCTCCTCCCGCTCCTCGGTGGGGGCCTCCAGCGGGACGTCGGAGAGGTCCTTGAGCAGCCAGGCGACCTCCTCCGGACGGTAGGAGGAGAACTCCGGCCCGTACAGCGGAGTCGGCAGCGCAGCCGGCAACGGGGAGGACGGCGGGGAGGACAGCGCGGAGGACGGCGCGGCGGGCAGCACCGGGCGGTACGAGGGGAGTACCGCGAGGACCACCCGGTCGGTCACCTGCCGCAGCTGGCGCAGCAGCGAGTACTCCCCCTGGTGCAGGGCCGGGGTATCGGCTACGTCGTCCACCACCAGCACCACGGCGTCGAAGCGGCGGGCCCCGTCCGCACCGGGGGCGACGTTGTAGACGTAGCGCTCGCGCGAGCCGCCGTCCTGCGGGTCGTCGTGGGCCGGGAAGACCAGCCGGGTGCGGATGGCGTAGCCGGGGTCGTCCACGGCGAGGACGGGCGAGCGGGTGGTGGTGGAGTAGCGGATGCGGTCGCCGCCGAACCGCTGGGCGAGCGCCTCGGCGAGCCGCAGCGGCGCGTACATCAGCTCCTCGAAGCCGAGCACCAGGACCCGCCGCTGCTCGGCACCGTCCACCGCCGCACCCGTACCGACCGCCGCGCCGGCACCCACCGCCACACCGTCCACCGGCCCGGCGCCCGCCCCCAGCGCCTGCGCCAACTGCCCGGCCAGAGCGGGCAGTACGGCGTCCAGCCGCTCACGGTCGTGCGCCGTGAAGCCGTGCCGTCCACCGTCCGGCAGCCCGGCGGGCCAGTCCAGCTCGACCCGGACCAGCGGGGCGGGCTCGACGGCCGGCGGCGGGGCGGCCGGGGGGACGGCGGCGATCAGCCGCTCGGCCCGGGCCACGATGTCCTCGGGCAGGTCGACGCCACCGCTCGCGGTGGCCACCACGTCGAGCCGGGCGCCGAGTTCGGCGGCGGCCGCGGCGAGCCGGTGCCGGTCCTCGGCGGAGCGCAGGTCGACCAGGGCGACCACCACGTAGTGGCCGCGCGGGTGGCGGCGGTGCAGTTCGCGGATGGTGTTGAGGACGGTCCGGCCGGTCGAGAGCTCGTCGTCCACCAGCACCAACGGACCGTCACCCGAGAGGAGTTCGGGGTCGGCTGGGAGGAGCAGGTGCCCGGTGGCGTGGGAGTGCTCCTCCTCGAAGCCGCCGAGCGGGGGCACCCCGGGGACGGGGCGGCGGGTGGAGTGCAGGCAGGGTGCGTCGAGCCCGTCGGCGACGCTGTGGCCGAGGCCGGTGGCGGTCTCCGCGTAGCCGAGCACGACGGCCCGGCCGGCCTCCGCGGGGCCGAGCAGCTCCCGGACCCGGCGGCCGAGTTCGAGGCCGGCGCCGTGCACCACGGCGGGCCGCTGCGGGACGTGCTTGCCGAGCACGCTGGAGACCAGCAGGTGGGCCCGCTTGGGGTTGCCGGACCGCAGGGCCAGGCCGACCAGTTCGGGCAGGCGCTCCGATCCGGTCAGCGCGATCCCGGCCCGCTCGGCGACCCAGCGCCCGGTCCAGCCGCCCTCCGCCGCCACCGCCGCCGTCTCTGCTCTCTTCACTGCTGGTCCCGCCTTCGGTGGTGCTGATCGATCGGTTTCGCGCGTGTCGGGTCGTACTGGGTCGGGTCATGCCGGGTCGGATCGGGTCGGGTCATGACGGTCGGATCGAGGGGCCGGGGTCAGCCGCACAGGCAGGCGGACAGGAGCTCCGCGAAGCTCACGTCCTCCCGGGCCACCCCGAAGACCTCCGCCCGCAGCAGCACCCGCTCCGCCCAGGCGCGGTGCGGCCGGGCCTCGTTCATCTTGTTCGTGTACGCCGAGCGGAGTACCCCGCCGCCGTCCTGCTCCTGTCGCAGGATGTCGCGCGCGTCGCAGTACTCCTCGTGCGTGACCACGGACAGCGCGTGCACCGCGGGGACGTGGCTGGGATGGATGCAGGTCTTGCCCAACAAGCCGTTGGCGCGGTCGAGTTCGACCTCGCGGATGAGCCCGTCCAGGTCGTGCTCGATGATCCTCCGGCGGACCTCCTCGCCGGAGGCCCGGGCGGTGCCGGCCGTCGCGGCGAACGGGGTGCGGCGCAGCTGCGGCTTGAACATCCGCTCCTGCACCGGGAAGTACTCCCAGACCGGCCCGGTCACGGTGTACCCGGTGCCGTCGGCCCGGCCGAGCACATTGACGACGTCACCGATCACGGCCGCGACCAGGGCCACGTCGTAGGCGGTGAGGTCGGGTGAGCGCCGCAGCCCGTAGGCGGAGCACAGGTCGGTGACACCGAGCCGGACGGCGAGCACCCGGTCGCGGTGCTCGGCGAGCAGGTCGGCGATGCCGAAGAGCTGCTCGCGCCTGGTCTCCAGGTGGGCGAGTTCGGGCGTTTCCAGGACGGGCATGGCGAACAGCCGCCGCCCGGTGGCGGCCTCGGCGGCGGCGAGCGCGGCCAGGTAGGCGCCGCCCGTCGCCGGGGTGAACTTGGGCAGGACGAAGCCGCTCAGCAGCCCGGCGGCCGGGCCGAGCCGCTCGGCCAGGTCGAGGATCTGCTCGGCGGTGCGGACCCTGATGAAGAGAAGCGGATGATCCTGTGCACAATCGGTGAAATCATTGACCAGGTCCGACAACTGCTCGATCAGGTTGCGTTCGCCCGCGTCCACCTCGTGGTCGGCGATCGCGTCCTCCAGGCAGAGCACCATCGACACCACGCCCTGCCCGGCCAGCTTGCGGATGTCGGCGGCCAGTGCGGGCCTGGTCGCGGGGCTGTAGAGGGTGCCGCCGAGGGCGGTGGCGAGCACCGCGGGCTCGCTCTCCGCGGTGAACGTCCGCGGCTGCTCCAGGAACAGCCGGGCACGGACGTCGTCGGCGAGGTGGCCGAAATGGCGCATGGTGCTCTCCTCGGGGCTGGACGGCGGGCTGGCCGACCGGACGGACGGCCTCCGGCCCGCGGTTTCCGCCTGGACGCACCGCCGGCGGACTCCCCTCCACCGGCCTCCGGGGGCCTGTTCGAAGGCCCATCGTACGGACGGTTTCCGGCCGTTCCGGGCGTCGGGGCACTGAACTCCCGGAACATCCGGCCGGCACCCGACCCACCCGGAACGATCATCCTGCGGGCAACGGCCCGGCGCGAACGGACCACTCGCCGGTCAGCGAACGCCCGCCGCAAACCTCGATCCGACGCAAGTCTTGGCAAAGTCCGCCCCCACGCCGACCGTCCCGGTCACGTTGTCCGAAGGGGTGGCGAACGGGCAGGATGGTCCGCTATGACGCACGTGATGGCCAAGGGCGCCAACATCGCACTGCCGGCGGCGGCGGTCCGCGCCGTGCTGCGCTGGAGCGCCACGCCCGGTGCGCCGGACGTGGACGCGTCCGCGCTGCTGCTCGGCACCGACGGCAAGGTCCGTTCGGACGCCGACTTCGTCTTCTACAACCAGCCCCGCCACCCCTCCGGCCTGGTCCGCCACCTGCCCAAGCAGCACACCGCGGGCGGCGCCGAGATCATCGACACGGTCGAGGTCGAACTGGCCAAGCTGCCGGTCGAGGTGGACCGGGTGGTGCTGGCCGGTTCCTCCGAGGGCGGCTCGTTCCGCGCCGTCCCGGGGCTGCGGCTGCTGCTGTTCGACGCCGCCACGGGTGACGGCGCGGGTCCGCTCGCCGAGTTCGCGATCGTGGACGCCGAGAACGTGTCCGCGCTGGTCGCGGGTGAGCTGTACCGGCGCAACGGCTCGTGGAAGTTCCGGGCGATCGGCCAGGGGTACACCTCGGGACTGATCGGCCTGGCCACCGACTTCGGCATCACGGTCGACGACGAGGCGGAGGCCGCCGCCGCGGCCGCGGCCCGGTCGACCCCGGCTCCCGCCTCCACCGCCACCCCCACCGGCGCGGTCGACCCGCGGGCCACCCCGCTGCCCGACCCGCGCTCCGAGGCCCGGCCCGAACCCGGCACCTTCACCCTGAGCCCGGCCGTCCCCCAGTCCCCGACCCAACCTCCGGCCCAGCCCCCGGCCGCTCCGGCCACCCCGGCCCCTGCCCCGGCGGCCGCCACCGCGAACGGCCCGGCCACCCCGCCCCCGCCGGTGGCCCCGCCCACCGTGCCCCCGAACGTCCCGCCGGCCCCGCCCGCGCCCCCGGCCCACCAGCCGCCGACCCACCAGCCCCCGGCCCACCAGCCGGGCACCCAGTCGGGCGGCTACGGCTACCCGCAGCACCAGCCCGGCACCGGGTACGGCTACCCCCAGCACCAGCCCGCGACCGGCTACGGCTACCCGCAGCCCCACCAGACGTACCCGCCGCAGCAGCCCCAGCCGGGCACCCACTCCGGCGGCTACGGCTACCCGCAGCACCAGCCCGGCACCGGGTACGGCTACCCCCAGCACCAGCCGGGCACCGGCCAGCAGCCGCCCGTCCCGCCGCAGCCCCCGGCGCCGGCACCGACCCAGGGCCCGCCCGCCGAGGAGTTCGCGCTGCCCCCGCAGGGCCCGCAGTTCCAGCCCCACTGACCCACTGACCCACTGCGCCGTCCCCACCGGAACCACCGGAACCACCGCGCACCCCGGACCCGCCCCACACCCCGCCCCGCCGAGCCCGACGCCCGGCGGGGCCGCCCCGAGCGACACCGCGGCCCCGGGCGGCACCACGCCCCCGCCAGGGACTCAGTCCCCGCCCCCGCCCGGCTGCTGCCCCTTGTACCCCCGCTGCCACTGCATCCCGAAGCCGTACAACCGGTCGATGTCCGCCTGGAACCCGTTCACGTACCGCACCTCGCGGCGCACGGTCAGCTGGTTGTCCCCGGCGTTCTCGATCAGCACCACCGCGCAGGAGCGCGCCGACCGGGCCCGTTCGTCCAGCTTGATCTCGATCCGCGGTCCGGTCTGCGGCACGATCGTTATCACCGCGTGGGTCTGCTCGAAGGCCGGGGTGCCGTCGTAGATGTAGACGAAGATCAGCAGCCGCTTGAACTTGTCCTTCTTCTCCAGGTTGACGTACATCGTCTCGCCGGAGGGCGCCCCGTACTGGTCGTCGCCGCTGAGCTTGATGAACGGCGGTTCCCGCAGGTCGCCGAAGAGTTCACCGAGCGGCTGCACCACGCCCCGGGTGCCGTCGGAGAGTTCGTACATGCAGGCGAGGTCGAGGTCGACGTTCAGTTGCTCGTTGCCCCCCGGCGAGTCGGGCTCCAGCGGGCTGAGGATCCGCGGGCTGAAGAACCGTTTGAGGGTGTCCCGGGTGCTCGGCCGGACGGCGCCCGAGCGCATGGTCCAGTGCAGGTTGACGTAGAGGTAGCCGGTGGTGGCGGCCGAGCCGGTGATCGCGTGCTGCGGCGCCGACTTGGTGAGCGTGACCTTGTGCTGCCCGCCCGGGTTGTCGAAGGTGTAGCTCTTGTCCCCGCGCAGGTACTCCCAGATCGAGACCATCCAGTCCTCTCCCCCTGCCTCCGTGCGGCGGTCTGACGATCCGCCGGTCCATGGACGATCCGCTGGTCCATGATCGGGCATCGACCGGGCCGACGGATACCCGAACTCCTCCTTTCCCTACCCCGCCCGGCCGTTGACGCCCACCCGCAGCGCGAACCCGCGGCGCGAACCCGCAACCCGAACCCGCGACCCGAACCGGTGGGTCGATTGGCCCGGGGAAGCCGCCCTCCCGTAACATGCCGCCCCTTCGGACGCGATATCGTCTAGCCGCACAGGTGTCCCGTCCGCCCCTGCGCGGGCGCGGTGGGCACGTCGTGCGGCGACGAACGAACCGTCAGGCGGCACCCGCCCCGCGGGACCTGACCACCTGTGTCGCGCTGTGAACCTGTCCCCTGCGGAAACCCGAGGCCCGACCCGCAATGAACCTGACCTCCATACAGCTGGTCTGGACCGTCGTCGGCGGCGCAGCCCTGCTGTTCATCGCCATCCTGATGGCGACGCTGCGATTCAAGAGCACGAAGCACGACGAGGCCGGCGATTCCTGGGAGCGCAGCGAGGAGCGCCGCCGCCGCAAGGAGATGATCTACGGCATCTCCTCGTACACCCTGCTGTTCTGCTGCGCCGGCGTCGCGGCCGCGCTCTCCTTCCACGGCCTGGTGGGCTTCGGCATCGAGAACCTGGGCCTGTCCAACGGCTGGGAGTACCTAGTCCCGTTCGGCCTGGACGGCGCCGCGATGTTCTGCTCGGTGCTCGCCGTCCGCGAGGCCAGCCACGGTGACGCCGCGCTCGGTTCCCGCCTGCTGGTCTGGGTGTTCGCGATCGCCTCGGCCTGGTTCAACTGGGTGCACGCCCCGCGCGGCCTGGGCCACGCCGGCGCCCCGCAGTTCTTCTCCGGCATGTCGATCTCGGCGGCGATCCTGTTCGACCGGGCGCTCAAGCAGACCCGCAAGGCCGCGCTGCGCGAGCAGGGCCTGGTGCCGCGTCCGCTGCCGCAGATCCGCATCGTCCGCTGGCTGCGCGCCCCGCGCGAGACCTACGCGGCCTGGTCGCTGATGCTGCTGGAGAACGTCCGCAGCCTGGACGAGGCGGTCGAGGAGGTGCGCGAGGAGCGCCAGGCGAAGCTGGACGCCAAGGTGCGCGCCCGTTCCGCCGACCGCCGCGAGCGGGCCGAGTTGAAGGCGATCTCGCGCCAGGGCGGCATGCTCGCCCGGGCCCGCGGCGGGCGTCAGGTGCCCGCGCTCACGGCGGCCGGAGACGGCCAGACCGCTACGGAGCCTGCCCTAGCCGCCGAGAGCGACCGCACCGCCCCGACCGCGCACGACCCGTACCTCTCCCCCACCCCGTCCCTCTCGGCGAGCACGCTGGACCGCTCCGCCCTGGACGCCGGCCGCCGCCCGCGTGCCGCCGTCGGGTCGTCCTACGCCTCCGCCACGAGCGGTTCCACGAGCGGCTCCACGAGCGGCTCGACCGGCAGCTCGGCGTCGTCCTCGTCCTCGTCCTACCGCAGCTCGACCATCGACCTGACGGCCGACGACGACACCCTCTCGATGCCGAAGCTGGACTCGCTGGAGCGCAAGCTGCGCGCGATCGAGCAGCAGCTGGGCTGACGCCCCGCCCGGCACCCCGCAGGAACAACGCAGGAACAACGCAGGAACAACGCGAACGGCCGCCCCCGGATCCCCGGAGGCGGCCGTCGCGTTCCCCGGCCCTACGGCCGGAGAGGGGGTGGCGGGCGGCGGACTACTGCCCGCTGCCCACGAGTTCCTTCTCCCCCTCCGCCGCCTCGCGCCGGTTGCGCAGCATCGAGGAGAGGAGGGCCAGCCCGATGAAGGCGACGCCGATCAGGCCGGTGACGATCTCCGGGATGTGGTACTTGATCCCGACCAGCAGGATCACGGCCAGCGCGCCGATCGCGTAGTGGGCGCCGTGCTCCAGGTAGACGTAGTCGTCCAGGGTCCCCTTGCGGACCAGGAAGACGGTCAGCGAGCGGATGTACATCGCGCCGATGCCGAGGCCCAGGGTGATCTGGAAGATGTCGTTGGAGATCGCGAAGGCGCCGACCACGCCGTCGAAGGAGAACGACGCGTCCAGGACCTCCAGGTAGAGGAAGAGGAAGAACGCGGCCTTGCCGGCCACCTGGACGACGGACTTGCCGGACTTCTCCGCCTCCTCCTCGCGCTCGGCCTCCTCCTCCAGGCCCGATTCGAAGATCGAGGAGAGGCCGCCGACGACGAGGTAGGTGACCAGGCCGAGCACACCGGCCAGCAGAACGGTTTCGGCGTGCTCCGCCGCGAAGAAGCGCGAGGCCAGCACCAGCGCGACCAGGGCGACGACGCTGGACAGGGCGTCCAGCTTGCCGACCTTCTCCAGCGGGCGCTCCAGCCAGCCGAGCCAGTTGTGCTCCTTCTCGTCGAACACGAAGTCGAGGAAGATCATCAACAGGAAGACGCCGCCGAAGGCCGCGATGGCCGGGTTGGCCGCCTCCAGGTACTGGCCGTACGTGAGGCCGTCGTGGGTCGCGTTGGAGTGCAGGGCGAGGTCGATCACCGTCGCGGGGTTGAGCTTCGCGGTGAGGCCGACGACCAGCAGCGGGAAGACCAGTCGCATCCCGAAGACGGCGATCAGCACACCGACCGTCAGGAAGATCTTCTGCCAGTACGGGTTCATCCGCTTCAACACCGTGGCATTGACCACCGCGTTGTCGAAGGACAGGGAGATCTCCAGGATGGAGAGGATCAGCACGATGCCGAAGCCTTGGGCTCCCCAGAGCAGTCCGGCCGCGATCAGGCCCAGGGCGGTGATCGCGAACGACCAGCCGAATGTGCGGAGGAACACGGGAGTTGGCTACCTTTCGGGTTCTGGCCGTGTCGGGGGCGGCCTGGTCCCGAGACGCCTGACCGGGCCGGGCCCGGTCAGGTCACCCCCGCACTGCCCTCTGTTCTCTTGATCGTTTGATCGGTGATCATCTGATCGTTGATCGGTGCGATAAGTCCGTTTTACGCCCTTACTGTACGTTGACGCCGAAGTCGAGCGCGATCCCGCGCAGGCCGGAGGCGTACCCCTGGCCCACCGCGCGGAACTTCCACTCACCCGCGTACCGGTACAGCTCGCCGAAGATCATCGCGGTCTCGCTGGACGCGTCCTCGGACAGGTCGTAGCGTGCGATCTCCTCGCCGCCGACGGAGTTGACGACCCGGATGTAGGCGTTGCGCACCTGTCCGAAGTTCTGCAGCCGGGCCTCGGCCTCGTAGATCGAGACCGCGAAGACCACCTTGTCCGCCTGGGCCGGGACCAGCTCCAGGTTGACCAGGATCAGCTCGTCGTCACCCGCGTCGTCGCCGCCCACGAGGTTGTCGCCCTGGTGCTCCACCGAGCCCTCGGGGCTCTTGAGGTTGTTGTAGAAGACGAAGTACTCGTCACCGAGCACCCGTCCGCCACCGCAGAGCAGGGCGCTCGCGTCGAGGTCGAACGGTGCGCCCGTGGTCGAACGGGCGGACCAGCCGAGGCCGATCTGGACCTGCGTCAGGTTCGGCGCGGCCTTGGTGAGCGAGACGTTCCCGCCCTTGGCGAGCGTGACCACCATGGTGTTCTTCCTCCCTTGCTTCTCCCGGGGCGCCATACAGGTGTAGTCCCCCGCGGCCCCGGCCGGCCCGCTTCGGCCGGCTGAACTTCCTGAACTCACATCCTCGCAGCGCACCGGACCCCGACGAAGCCGGGCCGCTCCCGACCCCCCTCGAAGCCGCCCCCGACCTCCGACCAAGCCGGTCACGACACCGTCCGGAACCGCCCCCGCCCCCCGACGAAGCCGGGGCGGGGGGGGGGGCGCGCGGGGGGGGGGCGCGCCGCCGCCGCGCCGACCCACACCGCCGCCGCCCGCGCGGGCCGC